>CAZBAZ010000027.1:0-16525 GCA_964490375.1 uncultured Clostridium sp. | reverse complement strand
AACAAAAAAATGGATGAAAATACAAAAAGTTTACCATCTACGAGTATCAACTGGTATCCAGGACACATGGCTAAAACTCGAAGAGAAATAACTGACACAATATCACAAATAGATGTAGTAATCGAAGTTATTGATTCAAGAATACCATATAGTTCAAGAATACCTGATTTAAATAAAGTGACTAGGGAAAAACAAAATGTAATTGTATTTAATAAATACGATTTATGTGATAAAGAAGAAACAAATAAGTGGATTAGCAAATATCAAAATGATGGTTATACATGCATTACTTGTGACTCAAAAAATTCAAATGACTATAAAAAAATAATAAGTGAAGTAAACGTTCTAATGAACAAAGTTAATCAAAAAAGATCATTAAAAGGATTACTACCTAAAAAAGCTAAATGTCTTGTAATAGGCGTTCCTAATGTTGGAAAAAGCACACTAATTAATAAACTAGTTGGAAAAAATATAGTAGGAGTAGGCAATAAGCCAGGTGTAACTAAACAATTAAGCACAATAAAAATAAATGAATTTATGGATTTAGTAGATACTCCAGGAATCTTATGGCCTAAATTTAATAGTCAAGAATTAGCATTAAATTTAGCAAGTATGACAATTATCAAAGAAGAAATTTTAACTATTGAAGAAGTTGCTATTCACATATTAAAAAAATTAGATATGTACTATAAAGACATATTAAAAAAAGAATTTGGAATATCTTATTATAATGATGATGAAATAGAAGAATTATTTGAAACAATTTCAAAATATAAAAATATTCCAGTAAATAAAGAAGTAAATTATGAAAGAGTAAGTATTTTAATAGTAAATGCAATCAAACAAGAAAAAATAAAAAGTATTACATTTGATAGGCTATAAAAAATAAGCACATAGATTCATATGTGCTTTTAATGTACAAAAAAACATAACTTTTAATTATGCTTTTTGTTCGAAACTTATATTCGCATTAATTTTAAATGATTCTACACTATTAGCGGCGCTAGTATCGCTTTCATCATTCATTTGTTCATTTTCACCTTCATACCATTCAAAGTATACTCTTACAGTAAATGGTTTAAAACTGAAATTTTCTGTTGTATTATCAAAATCCAATGTATTTGTTATACTCGTTCCTTCTAAATTAATTACCTCAAGTTCATCTCCTTCAGTATAATCTTCAGGTACAATAGAATATTTAGTAATCATCAAATCAGGAATATTTTCATTTTCTATTGATAAGTTAATAGTATAGTTAAATGAAACCTCAACATTAGATGGATCAATATCAATATCAAAATGTCCTTTAGATGTTGGAGCAACAGTATTTGATTTTATATTCTCATTTGCTTCAATAACAGGTTCAAAACTTATTTCAGAACTACTTTCCGAAGTTATATCATTTTGATTTACCAAAATTTGCCATTTAGCAAACAAAATATCAATATTACCAGTTGTTCCAGACACATATCTCGAATATGTATTGCTCATTAAACACATTGAAATCGATGCAGAAATTAATAAAAATAGAAAACAAATTTTCTTAGCCATATAAGTCCCTTTTCTCCTTTTTCTAATCTAATTATAAAATTATAAAGATTTGTTCTCAATATTTCAAAATCAATATTACACTAAACTTTACATTATTTTTGAAAAGTAAAATGTAAATTTAAAGTTAAACCGTGTGTAAAACAAAAAACACAATTATGATTGACAATTATTATCTTTTACGTGTATAATTGTTATGTAAAATAGATAAGAATATACATGGGTAGAGGTTATGACTATGAAGAAAGAAATTACTGTTGGAGTTGACAAAGTCAAAAGAAGAAAAAAAGTTAAAAAGATAGCCAAGCTTATCATATTAATATTATTTTTACTTCTAATTTTACTTTACTTTGTTATGGGAATAATATATAACAATGGTAACTTCAGTATAACACTTGATAAAAACCTTTATTTTGAAAGAGGAATAATCATGTATGATGATCCGACTTACAAAGTATATAGGGAAGAACTACAAGCCCCAGCAGTTGACTATTTTGATAATATATCATATAAATGGTTACCAGATGATATAGATGAAACAGATGGTTCTCATAATGGCAAAAATTATGTTGCTTATACATTTTACGTAGAAAATACAGGTACTGATACATCAGACTATTGGTCAGAAATAATAATTGATGATGTTGTTAAAAATGTAGATGAAGCTGTAAGAATAAGAATATATAGAAATGGTGAGTATGTAACTTACGCTAAGATTGGTTCTAATGGTCAACCTGAAAAAAATACAGTTGCATTTGAAAGTGATGATTTAGTTGCTATGAATCACATTGAAAATTTTGGTCCAGGTCAAATTGACAAATATACAATTGTAATGTGGGTTGAAGGAAGTGATCCAGAATGTACAGATAATATTCTTGGGGGAGAAATAAAAGTACATATGGAATTTAATTCAGAATTTGTAGAGGTTGTAGGAAAAGAGAAGAAAAAAGATTAAAAAGGAGAAAAAAGAATATGGAAGAGAGTACAATTAATTTCGATATTTCTAAATTAACACTTAAAGAGTTAATAGAAGTATATGAAAAAATAAATTTATTTATAAAATACTTAGAAGATAATAGATTAGAACAAGAAGGAGAAAAACATGAATAACTTTTTAGATTTTATAAACGAAGATATAGAAGCAAAAAAAACTTTATTATCCTCTATGCCTACAAATAACAAAACAAATGTAAAAAAATATAATGAAAAAATAGACTCTACCATTGAAACATATAACGAATACAAAGAAAATGTAAAAAAATATTTAAAAGCAAAGTCAGAAACATTTGAAGAAAAAGAAAAGAAAGATTCTATAGATACAGAATCATTAAAAAAGAAAGTAAAAGCATTAAAACATTTAGTTGTAATTTTAAATCCACTAAATACATATATAGAAAAATTAGAAATAGATGATTTAATGTTTGATATCAAAAACTATTCAAGTATTTCTTTCGATAAATTAAATGAAATATTTAATACTTTAATAGATATATTTGCATCAGCTGACATAAAACTTGAAAGTGAAAACTTTAATACAACATATTATGTTCAAAAATATATGTCAACATTATTTAAAATAAGAAATCAAAAATCTAAAGATTATAGTGAACTATCAGATACATTTGAAAAAATATATTGGTTTAATCCAGAAATTATTGAACATATAGAATTGAACTTTAGAATATTATTAAAGAAAAATGATAAACAATTTAAAATATATATATCAAAATTAACAAAAAAATTAATGGAAGAATATAATATAGAAGATTATGAAGATGCAAAAAAGAAATACAAAGAAGCATATAATGAATTAGAAAACTCACAAAAAGAGGATGTAAATGATCTTATAAATTTAGCAAAAAAAGGTACTATTGATATAAAAAATTATTTTGAGGATAGCAAATATAGAATTTCAACTTATGAAGCACTAATTATTAATCCAGAAGATAAAGATGAGAGTAGATTTTATAAATCACTTGAAAAATTAAAACAAAACGCATTAGAATATCGAAATTATATAAATTATAAAGTAGTATTCGATAGTTTCAAAGAAGAATATCCAGTCACAACAAAAGAATTTGATAGTAGTAAATTAAAAGAATTAGAAACTAGTATTAATGAAAAAGAAGAAGAATTAGAAAAAATAAATAAAAAGATCTTTGCTAAAGATGGAAAAGAAGAAAAAAAGATTTTCGAATTTGCTTCTAAAAAGACTGAAGAATCATTAAAAAAATTAAAAATTGAATCTATTAAAATAGCAAAAGAAATATATGATTTATATCAAGTGTATGATAAAGAAAAAATTAAAGAAATGATTACACCAAATATAAGTAGTACAACTTTAATAGATGACGTATTAAAAATATATGCAAGTTTTAATTATTATAGAAAGAGTACTATAGAAAAAGCATTAAAAATTGATAATTACAATGAGTTATTAATTGAAGACAAAAAATTTAAAGATTTTGCAGCTAATCCAAATAATATAGTTATAAATGGAATTTATTTATATGAAGAAAGTGATGTACCAAAAATAATTACAAATAAATATAGATTTGAAAATATTAATGTACATGAAGATGAAGTATCTGATAATATTGATGCGCTTTTAGAAAAGATAAATTTTGCACTAAGAGTAAATGTTATAAATAATAGTGAGTTAAATGCAGAGAAAATTTGGTTTATTAAAGAAGTTGATTCTTTAATAAATAATACAAAAAAATAGTTTCAAAAAACTATTTTTTTAATGTGAAAAATTTATGACATAATTCTACAAAATTCGATTTTTAGAATTGACTTTTAATTATTCGTATAATATAATTTATATATAGTATGACAGTAGGCAATAAAGAAGACTGTTGTATGATTGTGTAAGTAAAATTGAAAATATTATTCTAGAGAATATTTTTAATTTTGCAAATTTAGTTAGTAAAGGAGAAGGAAAGATAGTATGGCTAAAAAGAACAAAAAATACACAAAAAGAGTAAAGAATCTTGTTGTTATTTGTACACTTAGTTCATTAGTATTTATCGTTACAACATTTGCATGGTTTATTGGTATGCGTACTGTTAACGTTTCTACTTTTGATGTATCAATCGCAACTACAGATTCATTGTTACTATCATTAGATGGTAAAAAATGGGATACTACTGTTTCAATAAACAGTACAAACTACAATAATACAGAAAATACTGTATACGAAGGAAACGCCAATACATGGAGTGATGGTGGATTAATTCCAATGTCTTCAATTGGTGAAATGGATAATGAAGTTTCAAGAATGAAGCTTTACCAAAAAGCTAGTTTAACAAAGACAGCTGGTGGCTATAGATTAATGGCTAGCCGTGTTGATAATCATTCAACAACTGTTGCAAATGCTAACTGGCAATATAATGAGGCAAAAGGATATGTTGCTTTTGACTTATTTGTTAAAAACTTCTCAGGGGAAGAATATTATTCAGAAAATAATGAAGCTAATGAAGAAGCAATTTATTTAACAACTGATTCAGAAGTTAAAGTAGCTGCTGATGGAGTAGCAAATACTGGTATTGAAAACTCAGTAAGAGTTGCATTTGCTCAAATAGGTAGAGTTGTTGCAACAACAAATGATCCTGCTACAATTACAAGCATTACATGTAATGGTGGAGAAAGTGTTACTGGAATTTGCCGTACTGCTCAAATTTGGGAACCAAATGAAAATAAACATGTAGTTGGAGCAATTAATTATTACAATACTTCTTGTAAAGTAAGAAAAGGAACAAACGTTCTAGATACTGCATCTTATGAAGGCACTTGTGGAGTTGTTAATAATGATACAGCATATCCAACATATGCAATTGCTAAAGAAATCGCAGATGGAACAACTGTTGATGTATATGATGGAGAAGCATATAATGGTTATAAAACAACATCAACTGGTGATGAAGCATATTTAAAAGCATATGATACATTCACAGATGAAGAAAAAAAGCAAAGTGGCACACAAAGAAGCGAATTCTTTACTTTAGCACCAAATAGTATTACTAAAATTAGAGTTTATATCTATATTGAAGGACAAGATATTGATAACTATGATTTAGCATCTATTGGAAAGAAAATATCAGTTGCATTTGGATTTACTAAAGATAGATTTGATTATATTAATGATGAGGATAAAGAATACATTAATAATGTTATAGCTGGTGATACTAATGCTCCAGTAATTACAATTGCTAAAGAAGGTCTTGCAGAAGATAAGTTAACATTAACTGTAGGTGCTACATTTAATGCTTTAGATGATGTAAGTGCAACTGATGCCGAAGAAGGAAATATAAGTGCAAGAGTTAGTGTTGTAAATAATACAGTTGATACATCAAAAGCTGGAAGATATATTGTTTCATACATAGTAAGTGACTGGGCTGGAAATTATACACAAAAAGATATTACTGTTGAAGTAAATGAATAAAAAATAAACTATAAAATAAATGGTAAAGAGTAAATAAAATTACTCTTTACTAAAATATATGAAAGGAAAAAATATGGCAAAAAGAAATAAAAACCAACAAAGACGTGTCAAGAATCTTGCATTGGTATTTACTTTAACAACAATTGTTTTAGTAACATCAACATTTGCATGGTTTATTGGTATGCGTACTGTAAATGTTGACGAATTTGACGTTACAATTGCTGCAGTTGATGGGTTGTCTCTTTCTTTAGATGGAACAACATGGTCAGAAAAGTTAAGTGTTACCAAGGAAGCAGCAAATTATGAAGGAAACACTAATGTTTGGGCTGAAAAAGGACTAGTTCCTATGTCTACAATTGGTGCATTAGATGAAACTTCATCTACAATGAAACTATTCCAAAAAGCAAGTTTAACTAAAACTGATGGTGGTTATAGATTACTTGCTAGTCGTGTAAATAATTACACTGCAACTAGAGAGGGAGAAAATGCAAAATATAATGAAAGCGATGGATATGTTGCATTTGACTTATTCATTAAAAACCTTTCTGGTGAAGAATATTATATAGAAAATAATACTGCAAACGAAGAAGCAATTTATTTAACAAATGATTCTTCAGTTAAAGTTTCTACAAGTGGTGGCGTAGCTGGCACTGGTATTGAAAACTCAGTAAGAGTTGCATTTGCTCAAATTGGTAGAGTGATTGCTACAACAACTGAAAAGAGTGTTATTAGAGGATTAAATTGTACTGATAAAGCTACGGAAATTACAGATCCTACGGGAATTTGTCGTACTGCTCAAATTTGGGAACCAAATGATAGAAATCATGTAGCAGGTGCAATTGAATATTATAATGAATCTTGTAAGACAAGAACTGAAGCAGGATATACTAAAGATGCATGTAAAGCAATTACTGATGGACTTGCATATTCAACATATGCTATATCTGATGTAATTACTTACAAAGAAGGTGAAAATTTATTACCTGTTGTAGATGTATATGATGGAGCAGAATACAATAGTTATACAGGTTCAACAAAACTTACTGCAGTTGATACATTTACTGATAGTGAAAAATTATTAGCTGGAACTGCTAGACAAGACTTCATGACATTAGCTCCAAATAGTATTACTAAAGTTAGAGTTTATGTTTATATCGAAGGTCAAGACATTGATAACTATGATTTAGCACAAATTGGTAAAAAAATATCAGTTAACTTTGGATTTACTAAACAAAGATTTAATGAAGATGATATAAATTACACTGGTGATAATACTAACGAAGGCGATGGACCATTTGTAGCTAATGGAGACGGAACTTATAAACAAGCAAATGATACTACTAAACCATACATTGTATTATCTGGTGAAAGTATTACAAATGGTGATACATTAACTATAGATAAAGGTACAGATTTTAGTAAACTTTCTATAACTGCTACTGCATATGATAAAGTTTCTACATATACAGAAGGTGAAGATGCTACTGGAAATAAAACATACACTGTAGCAACAACTGCTAATAATACATTAACATGTGAAGATGCAGAAACAGGTGGAGCTGGATGCGTTACTAAAACTGGTACAGTAAATACTGCTGTTGCAGGTACTTATCAAGTTGTATACTCAGTTAAAGATGCGGCTGGAAATCTTGGTACTAAAGTATTAAATGTAGTTGTAACTGAATAGTAATTACATAAAATTAATTCAAAATATACTAACTATATGGTTATGTTAGCAATATATAAATATTAAAGAATAATCACAAGTTGGTTATTCTTTAATTGTTTATAGGAGGCTTTAGGTGAAAAATAAAAAAGATGTCAAAAACAATAATAAAAGCACAAAGCAAAAGAAAATTAAGATATTAAATGATAAAAAAAGAACTAGAATATTGTTTTGCATTACAGTACTTCTTACAATCTTACTAATATCTTCAACATATGCTTGGTTTAAAGCATCTCTTAATGTAAAAGTTAAGTTTATAAATATGAAAGTATCTACAGATAGTGGACTATTTATATCACTAGATGGTGTCAACTTTTCAAGTGAAATAGAAGTATCAAAAGAATCAATCATGGAAGATATTAATGATATTTATCCAAATCATACAAATCAATGGGCTTCAAGCGGACTTTGGACAGTCTCATCAAATGGAATAGAAAATTCTAATTCAGATAAGTTTAATTTATTTTATGGTGAACTTGGTAAATATCGTAGTGGAGAGAAAAAAGGTCAAAGATATTTATCTACAATGAAGATGGATGAAAGTAAAAAACAATCATGGAATAGATATATTGCTTTTGATATATTTTTAAAAAATGTAAGTGGTTCACCAAAAAGTGATAATTTATACTTAACTGAAGAAACATATTTTCAATTTGAAGATGGATATTTAGATAGTTTAGAAGAAGATGATAGAGTTGAAATGGAAGGAATAATGAATTCTATTAGACTTGGAATTGTAAGAATAGGCGATACAACTCTTAAGGCAGATAAGGATACAATTCAAAACTTAAAATGTAATAATAATTGTAAAGCCATAATATATGAACCATTTAGTACTTCACATACTGAAAAATCAATCGAGGATGCTGCTGAATATGGAATTACAATGAGTGATGGAGAATATATTCCAACTTATGGAGTATATAATGAAGGAATATATTTAAACCATAAGAGTTGTTATTTTAATTCTGGAGTTTCAATTGATACAGAACATTTTGCTCTACAAAAAACAATTCAAGATTCAGATTTAGATGATCCAATATTTCAATTACCAAATGGTATAACAAAATTACGTGTATATATTTGGTTAGAAGGACAAGATATAGATAGTTTAGAAACACATTCTACAGGTGCTCCAATAGATGTTGGATTAGACTTTATAAAAGACTTATCAGGTTATGAAGGATATTAGTAAAGGAAGTGATAAAAATTGACAAAATTAAATTATAACAAAATTACATATCTTTTAATTACGTTAATTTTTATAATGGGTATTACTATTACCATTCCTTCATTAGCAAGATATAAAAATAGAGTAAACACAGAAATAAATGTATGGGATGGAACTGTTGCAACAAACTTCAAAAGTGGAGAAGGAACAGCTTCATCTCCATATATAATTTCAAATGGTAGTGAACTTGCTTATCTTTCTGATTCATTAAAAACAAACAATTATGAAGGTATTTATTTTAAAATATCTAGTGATATTGTTTTAAATGATGGAAAATTTAATTATGAAGATAATAAATACATATATGAAATAGATAATAATAAATATTATATAAAAGATGATAAATATTATAGTGATATTGAATATACAAGTGAAGTTGGTTCATTAAATATTTTAAATTCATTAGATGGATTTAAAGGTATATTTAATGGAGATTCTCATGTAATATCAGGATTATATATGTATAATGATGAATCAGCTTTATTTAAAAGTTTAAACGGAACAGTAGAAAAATTATATATAAAAAATTCTCTTTTAACAGGAAATAAAGCTGCATCACTAGTAACAAATTCTACTTCATCAATTATAAATGAAATACTATTTGATGGATTTGTTATTAGTAATGCAGAAAGTAAGACAAAAAAAGGAACAATTTCTATTGATACAATAGAATTAAATAATAATGAAAAGACAATTACTATAAATATAGATGATAGTATAGAAAATTATAATAGTATTAGTTCAATTAAAATAAGTGGAGACTATAATATAGATACTAATAATGGTTCTGTTTTAATAAATGATACACCAGTAGCAGATAATCATTTTGAAATAACTACAACAAATAAATATTTTGAAATTACTGCTAGTTCTACAGAAATAACTAATATTGCATTTGATAACGTTTCATATGAAATAACTTATAATGATAATATGGCTAGTGGAATAGCATTAAATGTTACTGATACTGAACTTACTAATATTATTAATAAAGGAAATATTTATTCTAATAATATATCAAGTGGAATAGTTGGAATATTAAATAATTCAAATATAACTAATGCTTATAATAATGGATTAGTAAATACTTTAGGAGGAATAACTTCATATGTAACAGGTAATTCTAGTTTAATTAATGTATATAATACTTATGAAGAAACATCTTTAATTAATATAGTAGAAAATTCAAATTTAAATATAATTGGTTCTTTTAATACATCTAATATTAAACCAATAAATAATAATATTAATTCAGTATTAAGTATTCAAGACTCATATATAGTTGATAGTTCTTTAGATAGCACATCAAGTTTTACTATAAAAACAATAGAAGAATTAAAATCAGAAGATATGAAGAATATATTCCATGAATATATCTCATTAGAAGACTTAAGTTCAAATATAGATAATGCATGGATGTATGAATCTGATAGTTATCCACTTCTATTTAATGATGATATAACTAATGGACTTGCAACTCTTCATATTAAAACATATTCTTATGATAATTTTAGTAATGTTTTAGAAACATTTAATTATAAAGATAATATCTCATTTAGCATAGAAGATAATGATGAATTAAATCCTAGTAGTAAATATTATTATATTCATAATAGTAATACACCTCTATCAAAAACAGAACTTGAGAGTATTGAAAATTGGATAGAATATAATCAAATAGAAACAATATCTGGAGAAGGAAATTTTATAGTATATGTTAAACTAATAAATAATAATAAAACATATTATATAGCTTCAGATATATTTGTACTTGATAAAACTGCTCCAAGTGTTACATTAACATTAGATAGTGATACATGGAATTCATTAAATACTGAATTAAGTACAATTGAAATAGATGGTGAAAAGTCATTTATAATTGATGCAGTTGATTCTCTATCTGGAGTTAAATCAATAAAATATTATTTATCAAAAAATATATTAAGTGAAACAGAATTAAGTAGTGTAGAGTGGATTACGTATGATGAAAATGCAAAAATTAAAGATTTAGGTAAATATATTATATATGTAAAAGTAAGTGATAAAGTTTCAAATGAAACAATAATAAATAGTGATTATATAAATTATGATGGATATAAATTAACTATAACATCTGGTAATCATTTAAATAGTAATTTAAATATAACTGATAAATCTAAATTGAAGTTTAAATTTATATATAATGGTGAAAATAATGTATCTGGAACACATAGTTTAGTATCAAATACATTATTACCTAATGGAACAATAATAACCATAAATGATCAAAATAAAATATATGAACATATAGTTGATAATACTTCAAATGATTATGGATATGAAACTAATAATTATGCTACATATAATTTTGCATTGTTTAAAGAAAAAAACAAATATGAAAATACTTACTATCAAGAAAGTAATAGTATTGGAGTAGAAAATATAGAAGTTACATTAGATTTTAAAAATACAAATTTAACAAATGATTTAGAAAACGTTACATTATCATTAAATGTTGATAATGAAAGAAAAACATTACAAAGTAATATTAAAGAATTTAATGTATTTAAAGATAGTGATGCAACACTTGAATTAACATCAACTTACGATAATAAAGAAATAGAATTTAATATAGACTCAACTATAAGTATAGAATTATCTAGTGGTATTAAATATACAACTAAAGATTCACAATCAGTTTTAGATACAACATATGAAGATAAAATGCAAGGTATTGCGATTAAATTACTTGATAGCAATAATAATATTTTAGATAAAACATATCTAGAAAAACTAGTATTCACTATAGATGAAAAAAATTATACACCAGATAGTGATAATATAATAAGAATTCCATTTAGTAGTACTTCTTCATTAACTACAAAATCATTATTAATTACAACATCAAAAAGTGACTTAAATTTAACAGAAAATAATATAAATATAGAAATATCTAATTATATATCATATGATGGAAAATACTATGATGAATTAAATAATAGTATTATGATTCCAGTTGTAATAACAAATAATAATAAGACAACAAATGATTATGAATTTAGTATTACAGTGGCTGATGAATCAAGAATAATAAATAAGAAAGATGAAAGTACTACATTAGATTTTGATATTGTTACAAAAAATATAATAAATCCTACAATTAGAGTTTCATTATATAAAAAAGATAAATTAACTGCTTATGATCAAACATATAATATAGTCGATTTAAAAGAATATACAACATCTACCTTACAATCTTTCACTACAAATGTATATTTAACAGATATAAATGATACATTTACTTTAGATTTAATACCTAGTAAATTTGAAAGTAATGGATATAAATTTGTATTTGATTTATATAGTGATAATGTAAAAATAAATACTATAGAAAAGTATTTTATTGCTAAGTAAGGATGTGCATAAATGAAATATAAAATATTAAAATTATTAATAATTGCGGCATTAGCAGTATTTGGACTAGGTATTACATATTCAATATTTAGTTCAAATACACTAGCTTCTGGTGATCAAAAAATAGCAAAATTTATTTTTAATGCTGAAGAAGTAGACAAACTTTCTATTCCAGTCACTGACTTAAAACCAGGTTATACAAATGATTTTGATTTTTCAGTTAGTAATAGTAAAGATGAAAAAATAAGTGATGTAACAATAGAATATCAAATGACTATAAAAACATTTCATCTAGTACCATTAAATATAGAATTATATAAAGTAGATGAAGAAAGTGAAACATTACTTATAACATGTGATGAAACATTTTCAAGAAATGAAGATAATGAACTTGTATGTAATCTTCCGGTAGAAGAATTAGATTATCTAAAAGAAACAAAAAATAATTATAGATTAAAAATATCTTTTCCAGAAGAATATAATGATGAAGTATATTCTAATTTAGTAGACTATATTGATATTGAAATAAAAAGTTGGCAAAAGGTATAGAAAGGAATATTATGAAAAAGAAAAAAAGTGTATTATTAATTCTAATCATATTAGCTAGTTTCTTATTCATAAGTTCTGTATCTTTAGCTAAATATGTATCAAATAAAGTTTGGAATCAATATTTAAAATCACAAGGTTTTTACTTTGAAAGTGAAAATTTATCAACTACAGGCAAGACAACAGTAAATACATTATGGAATGGTTCACAAGTAGATTTAGTTATTCAAAATAATAATTTAGATCAAATAACTGATACTGATATAGAATATGAAATGACTTGTAGTATAGAAGGTGAAGAAAAGGATTCATTAAAATGTTTATCAAATGGAAAAGATACATATACTGGTACGCTATCTGCTACAAGTACATGTGTAAATGATTCAAATATTGATACAAGCACTTTAACTAAAACAGAATGTGAATTAGGAGGATATACTTGGCAAAATATGATTGCTAAGAATGATTTATACTTTGAAATAGTTAAAACAGATGAATCTTATGAATTAAGTGATGTAACAGTAAATGTAACTATTACAAGTAAAAAGCCATACAAAAAAACATTAAAAGGAACGTATATATTAAAGTATAATAATGTTGAAGATGGAACAGTAACATCAACTTATAAAAACTATACTGATTATAACAGATTAACTATAACAAATTCATATGATACAAATAAATGTGTAAATGTATCATATGATGGTAATACAAAAATATTAGATGTTGATTCTAGTTTAGTTAAAGGTTCTAATCAAGAAGGTAATATTAATGAAATAGAATTTACTATAAAAGGTAAAACAAGTGAAAGCTTTATAGTATATGATAGTAGTGAAGAATTAACTGATAACTTTGTTATTAGTGTTACAGATGAATGTAAAGATAGTTGATAATAATTTTCAACTGTGATAATATAGAATAGGTGGTAATGTATGAAAGTATTAAATGCAATAAAAAAATTTTTTCTAGGAGTTTTAACATTTGCGTTCTTTGTTTACGCAATTGCGATGACATTCCTATTATTAAATTTTAATGATTATGGAGTTACAGAAGTAGGTGATACATCCGTAATTATAATTAAGGATAAAATAGCTAATGATAACTATAAGAAAGGTGATATTGTACTTGTAGAAAATAAGCAAATGAAAAGTATAGAAGTAGGAGACGAGTTATTTGCTTATAGAATTGACTCTAAAGGTGCTGCTAATATTGAAATTGGAACAGTTGGTCAAGTACATTTAGATAGTGAAGCAGTTACTTTTGAAAATGGAGACTCTTACTCATATGAATTTTTAATCGGAGAAGGAACTAAAACAATTGGTAGTTTTGGAACATTCTTAAGTTTAGTTGAATCTAAATGGGGATTCTTATTCACAGTACTAGTACCAAGTTTCATATTCTTTGTATATAATTTATATGCATTAATTGTAGAAATAAAATACGGAGATGAAGAATAATAAATACGAATTAATTCGTATTTTTTTTAAAAAAAATTTAAAAATGTATAAGGTAGAGTGATTTAAATGAAAAAACATAATTATTTAATTATAATAAGTTTTATAATTTTACTTATGTTGTCAATTTATAGTGTATGTTGTTATAAAAAAGATGTTAATGTAATTATTAGATCATTAGAAAATAGCAAAAATGAATGTAAAAATTCCATTAATAAAAATGAGGATTATATAAATTATTGCAATGAATTATTGCAAGAAGAGTATAAGCCAAATTTCTTTTCATATTTAACATTCATAATATATAAAATGAATTCTTATGTTGTTATATTAATATTATTTGTTGTTATACCTTCTTTGTATTATTTAACTACATTCTTTAAAAACAGTATAATCAAAAATAATTCCACTAGAGAATCGTATAAAAAGATATTATCAAATTTAATATTAAATTCTTATAAATCAGCAGTAATACTTCCTGTAATTACAATAATATTATTTATTATAGGATATATATTAACTAAAAATTTTAAAGTCATAAATTATGAAGAAATAATTTGGAGTAAAAGTACAATATCAAATCCTTTAATATTTATGACATTATATTTATTAAATATAATTATTCACTCCTTGATATTTTGTAATATTGCTTTATGTATTGCAAGAAAAAAGCATAATTTTATTTCATCTATAGTTTTGACTTTCATTACTTATATAGGAATAGAAATATTATTGGAAATTGGAATAAGCAATTTATTAATGAATGTAGTTTTTAAAGTAAATCTTTTGCCATTAATAAGCATATTGAATATACTATCATTTAACGATAGTCATGGTATAGTGTTTCCATTAATAACACCATTCATTGTATTATTAATTTCATATGTTATTTTATACATTATGTATAAAGATAAAGAAAAATTAATTATTGATTGTAATTAGGAGTCAAAATGAAAATAGAATTTAAAAATGTAAATAAAAGTTTTAAAAAAGTAGAAATATTAAAAAATATTAATTTAAAATTTACTAGTGGAAACATATATGGGATTTATGGAAGAAATGGTAGTGGAAAGAGCGTATTTTTAAAAATGATTGCCGGATTTTTGATTCCCACAAGCGGAGAAATACTTTTTGATAACGAAAACTTAAATTTAAAACAAGAATTTCCTAAAAACTTAAGAGCATTAATAGAAAATTCATCATTTTTTCCAGATTTATCTGGATTTGATAACTTAAAATTGTTATCTAAAATACAGAATAAAATAACAGATAAAGAGATATTAAATGCTTTAGATATAGTTAATCTAATAGAAGAAAAAGATAAAAAATACTCTAAATATTCTCTAGGTATGAAGCAAAAATTAGGAATAGCTCAAGCAATAATGGAAGACCCAAAAATATTAATATTAGATGAACCATTCAACGGAATAGAAGAAAAAACTGTAAAGAAATTAATCAAATATTTAAAAGAAATAAAAAAAGATAAAATAATTTTTATAAGTACGCATATCAAAGAAGATTTATTGAATTTATCAGATAAAACACTATATTTTGATAATAAAGAAATAAAAGAAAGAGATTTATATGAAAATACAATCTAAAATATTATTAGAAAGATTTAAAAAGAATATTTTGTATATTTCAATATACTTTATAAGCTTAATATTCGGAGTAATATTGTTTTATTTAAGAAACAAACAAATAGAATTTAATATAGATGAATTCTTAGTACTTATTAATTTTCCAAAATTCTCAAATTTAAGTTACTTATATGAATTAATTAAAATATATGAAATTGGATTATTAGTGTATTTAGTATATGACTATTATACTTATGATTTAAATTATTCATTAGATAATATAATGATAAGAGAGAGTGTAAATAAATGGTATTTAAATAAAATAATAATATTTGCTATATTTATAATTATATTTAAAATATTTGAAGTATCAATATTATATTTGATTCATAGTAGTGAAGTATTATTTGATATTGATTTTTATATTTATTCAATCATATTTGATATATTTATTTTAATAATTATAACATCATTATATAACTATAAAAGAATCATTTTAAACTATATTTTTTTATCAATAATATTAATTTATACATATTTAAGATTCAATATAATAATTACTCTTATTTTGTCTATTTTTATTGTTATTTTTAATTATAAAAC
>CAZBAZ010000026.1:0-17156 GCA_964490375.1 uncultured Clostridium sp. | reverse complement strand
TGGTTTAACTTTTTACTTTTTATATAATTCTTTTTTATAATTTTCTATTATTTCATTCATAAGTGTAATATAGTTTTTATTTTCATTTCTTTCTTCATCACTTAAAGTAAATAAATTATTTATTGCTATTTTGACTAAGTTATTGTCTGTTACTAGTTTTTCTTGCTGTTCATTAAATTCTTCTCCTTCAATATAATAAATATATTGAATACTTTTATTTGATATGGCTTTTTTAGCATCAGAATAAGCTTTATCAATTGCTTCATTACTAGTATCAAGTGATATAACATTTATATTATATTTAGTTAAATAATTAAATACATCGCTTGTAGCAAGAATAGTGTTATAGTTACCATTTTTACCTATATCATATAGGGCAACATCTAATTCTGAAACTTTTTCATTTAATAAACTATAATTTTCTTCAATACTTTCTTTTGTATAAACATTACTTGTATAGTCAATTAATCCAGATTTTATATTACTACATAGCATTAAATAATTTGATGGGTCTAGCCAAGAAGATGTAACTGATGTTGATGCTTGTAATCCTTTAGTGGCATCTATTATTTGAAGTTCTCCATTCTTATTAAGTAAGTCTCTCGCTAGATATCCTTCGTTTGCTATACCTGAATAGATGAATTTTTCACCTTTAGAGTAAATATCTTTCTTTTTTTCAGTAACTTCATAACTAGTGTCTGCTCCATTTGGATATACACTTGATATTTTACCATAATCTCCATATAACATGTTTGTTGCATATTCAATTGGGTAAGATGTTGTATAAATCAGTTTGTCACTAAAATCGTCATTAAAACTACATCCACTTAGTAGTAGTATACATGTTAATAAAATACTAAATTTTTTCATTTTATTCTCCTTTTATTACTGGGTCATAGCCAATTTTTCCAAATGGATGGCACCTAAATATTCTTTTTATTCCTTTAAAAATTCCTTTTAATCCATAAATATTCAAACATTCTTTCATATATTCACTGCATGTAGGAGTAAATCTACACATTTGATGACTATGAAGTGGAGTTATTTGATATATTTCGATTAACTTTATTAATAATTTTTTCATAATACAATTATATAATATTAATAAAAAAAAATAAATATTATAAAGAAAATATTACTTGTTCATTTACTATTATATTTTTATTTGATACAATTAAATAGTGATAAGTATGAAGAATATATATAAAAAATATGGTATTAAATTTAAAGATGAAAAGTTAATAAGTACTGCTTTAACTCATTCAAGTTATTCTAACGAACATGGTGGTGAATGTTATGAAAGACTTGAATATTTAGGTGATGCTGTTTTAGAAATAGTTTGTAGTGATTATTTGTATAATAATACTAATTATCCTGAGGGAGAAATGAGTAGACTTAGAAGTTTGTATGTTTGTGAAAATGCTTTATATGAATATTCTAAAGAAATAGATTTAAAAAAATATATTTATTTAGGTAATGGAATGAGTGAAGCAAATAAGACTATTATTGCTGATGTGTTTGAAGCTACAATGGCTGTTATATATTTAGAAAATGGACTTAGTGCAGTAAAGAGAGTGTTTCATGAATTAATTGTTCCATATATTGATAGACAAGAAGATTTTTTAATGGATTATAAGAGTTTACTTCAAGAAAGTGTTCAAACAGTAAAAAAGAGTGTAGAATATAAATTAATAGATGAAAGTGGACCTGCTCATAATAAAACATTTAAAGTAGAAGTTATTATTGATGGACTTATATATGGAGTGGGAAGTGGTTCTTCTAAAAAAGAAGCTGAACAAAATGCAGCTAAAGAAGCATATAATAAAAGAGCGTAAATTCATTTTGACTAATGCGCTTTTCTTTTTATTATGCTATAATAATTAAGTAATAAAATAGGATGTGAATATCATGTATATTAAAGAAATACAAATTAATGGTTTTAAATCATTTGCTGATAAATTAACTATTGAATTGGATCCTACTTTTACTGGGATTGTTGGTCCTAATGGAAGTGGTAAAAGTAATATAGTTGATGCTATTAAATGGGTTTTAGGAGAACAAAGTATTAAAACACTTAGAGGAAGTAATAATATGACTGATGTTATATTTAATGGTTCTTCTTCACGTAATCCTGCTAATTTTGCATCTGTTATGATTACTTTTGATAATACTGATAGGACGCTTAATATTGATTATAATGATGTATCTGTTAAAAGAGTTGTATATAAAACTGGAGAAAATGAATATTATATAAATAATGAAAAATGTAGACTTAAAGATATAACTAATTTATTTTTAGATTCAAGGTCTTCTAAGGAATCTTTTAATATTGTTCCTCAAAATAAGATTGACCAAATATTAAGTGAAAAACCTGAAGAAAGAAGAATAATATTTGAAGATGCTGCTGGTGTATTAAAATATAAAAAGAGAAAAGAAGAAAGCTTATCTAAATTATATAAGACACAAGATAATATTGAAAGAATTAATTTAATAATAAATGAGAATAGTGAAAATTTGGTTCCGTTAGAGGAATCTGCAAGGAAAGCTCGTGAATATAAAGAGGTTACTAGTGAACTAGAAAGTATTGAGATTGCTTTAATTGCTAATGATATAAGTGTTTTAAGCAGTAAAGTTGAAAATGACTCTAATTCTAAACTTAAATTAGAAGAAAAATTATCTAAATTGCAGACTAACTCTACTAATGAAGAAACTGAAGTAGAAAAAATAAAGGTAAGACTTTTAAATATTGATGAAAATATTAAGTCTACTAGTGCATCTATATTTAAAATTAATGAGAGTTTAATTGCTTTAAGTAATAAAAAGACTCTAATAACTGAAAGAAATAAATATGATAAAGAAAGTGAAACTGTTAAAAATAATTTAATTGTTTTAAAAGATAGGGAAGGTTCTTTAAGAAATAATATATCTTCTAGTAATTTAGATATTAAATATTTAAATGATGAAGTAAATAGTTTAAATGAAAAACTAAGTTCATTAAATAATGAATATAATAGTATTAATAGAGAAAAAGAGAATGCTACTTATGAATTAAATTCTAAAAGAAAAGATTTGCTTGATAGAAATAATAAAATTGATATTCTTGAAAATAATATATCTAATATGAATAAAATACCTTATAGTGTAAGAAGTATAATTGATAATCCTACTTTAAGAGGCATTCATGATATTTTAGGCAATATAGTTAATACTAAGAGTGAATATGTAACAATGCTTGATGTTGCATTAGGAGCTTCATCTAATAATATTGTTGTTAATGATGAGTCTTGTGCTAAAGAAGCAATTGATTACTTAAAAAGGCAAAATAAAGGTAGAGCTACATTTTTTCCACTTAATGTTATTAAACCTAAGAGTATTGAACCTGAAATACTTAGAAATATTAGTAATATAGTTGGTTTTATAGGAATAGCAAGTGATTTAGTAACATATGATAATAAATATTATAATATTGTAATGAATCAACTTGGAAATATAATTGTTACTGATAATATTACTTCTGCAATAGCTATAAGTAAAAAGATAAATCATAGATATAGAGTTATATCTTTAGATGGTGAACTTATTCATGTTGGCGGTGTTATGACTGGAGGAAGTATTAAAACTAATAGTTCATATATTTCAGATAAATATGAATTAGAAAAATTAAAAAATAGTTTAGATGCAATTAATAATGATATATCAGAAACTGAAAAGAAAGTTAATGAATTAGATAGTGATTTAAATATCATTAAAGATAATATATATAGTTTGAATATTGAAATAATTAAAAATAAAGAATCTTTAAATAATAAAAATTTAATGCTTGAAACATTAAATAATGAACTAGAAAGTGTAATAAATGAAATTAATAATTTAAGTGATAATAATTTATCTAAAGAATTAGATAATATTATTAAAGAATATTATAATCATGAAGAAAAGAAAAATGAACTAGAAAAGACTTTAAATGCTTTAAATAAAGAAAAGATTGATTTAAATAATACCTTAACTACATTAGAAAATGCTATTAAAAAACAAAATAATGAATATAATAATTTAGTAAATGAAATTAATAATTTAGAACTTGAAATAACTAAAATCAATATTAATTTAGATAGTCTTTTGAGTAGACTTAGTGAAGAATATAGTTTAGGATATGAAAGAGCTCGTAGAGAGTATACTCTTGAAATTGAACCAGAAGTGGCTCGTGAAAAAGTTAATTTGCTTAGAAGAAGAGTTAAAAATTTAGGAGATGTTAATTTAGGATCAATTGATGAATATGATAGAATTAGTAAGAGAGTTAATTTTTTAACTAAGCAAAAAGAAGATTTAGAAAATAGTAAAAACGATTTACTTAGTATTATTGATGATATGGATGAGGTAATGAAAGAAAAATTTGTTCAGTCATTCAATGATATAAATGCTGAGTTTGGTAAAGTATTTAAAACATTATTTAAAGGAGGTAATGCTCATTTAGAGTTAACTAATCCTGATAATATACTTGAAACTGGTATTGATATTATTGCGGTGCCTCCAGGAAAAAATCAAAAACCACTTAGTTTATTATCTGGTGGTGAGAGAACTATGACTGCGATTAGTTTACTTTTCTCTATAATGAATTTGGAGCATGTTCCTTTTGTAATTCTTGATGAGGTAGAATCAGCACTTGATGAGAATAACGCTACTGTATTTGGTGAATATTTAGCTAATTATAAGAATAAAACTCAATTACTTGTAATCACTCATAAAAAGAAAACAATGGAATTTCTTGATAAATTATATGGTATTACAATGCAAGAAAGTGGAGTAAGCAAGATAGTTAGCGTGAAATTAGAAGACTAAAAAAGACTTGAAATTTGATTCAAGTCTTTTAGTTTTACTAGTTTGTTTGTGTTTCTTCTAGTTGATTACTTTCATCTATGTTTTCTATATCATCTGTTATGTTTTCCAATTGCGTTTGTGATTCATCTTCAGTATTTGTAGTATCTTGAATTATATCTTCTTTGCCACTTTTTAGAATATCTTTATCTAAATTAATATCAATTTTATAATTTTTACCGTCTGTTATAACACTTATACCATCGTTTACTGTTGTAGATTTAAAACCATCCATTGTGAATTTTTCAAATACAGCACCTTCTTTATATCCTTTATTAACATATACTGCATTGATTAGAGCTTTTACTACTATATATAAATCATCTTCATTATCATAAGTTGTGTCTAAAGTTAATAATTTTGTATCATTATTATAATTCAATTTATATTTATATTTATTGCTATTAGTTTCATATCTTAATATAATTTTTTCATTTTTATATTTTGCACTAAATTCACGACCAGATAGGGTATATAGTGAAACATTATCTAATTGATTAAATTTTTCTGTTATCGGAAGCAATGTACTCCTTGTTATACCATCTGGACCCTCTCCATTATAATAAGCTGTCATTCCAAATGCAAAACACACTATCATTATAATTAATACTAAACCCCAAAAAATTGTTCTTTTTTTATAGATATTATCTTTTGTTTTCATTTCTATTCTTCTCCTATAGTAATTATAATTTATTTAATAAAAAAAGTAAATATTTTATTATTTACTTTATATAGCTCGCATCAAATCTTTATTTTTAAATGGGTCTTTAGAATCAATTTTATCTGTGAACATTATGCCATCCAAATGATCTATTTCATGCTGAAATGCTGTTGCTATTCCTTCACGTACTCTTACAGTTTTTGGATTGCCAAACTCATCTTGATATTCAACTGTAACTCTTGCATATCTTGGTACAATTCCCTCAACATATCTATTTACGCTTAAACATCCTTCTCCTTCTTCTACATAAATAAGTTCTTCGGAATGAGATACTATTTTAGGATTTATTACTTTATATTCTTCAAAAGTACCATCATCATGTTTATATGAAATTACAAAAAATCTTTTAAGATTTCCAAGTTGAACAGCTGCTAACCCCATACCAGCTCTAATATTATTCTTTTTAGCATATTCTTCATCTTGACTTAATCTTAAATACATAATCATATCATTAATTAAAGATATATCATCTTCTGACATTGGAAATTTAATTTCATTACTTCTTTGTCTTAGAATTTTGTTTTTTTCATCTAAAATATCACTTTGTTTAAACATACTTCTTTTCTCCTCAAAGAATATTTTATCAAATAATCATGTAATTTTCAAATTATATTGAAAAAAACTATATTAAATTATATAATATTTTTAGATTAAAATAGGTGAATATAAATGGAATATAATAAAAAAAGTATAATTTATATAGTTATAGCTTTGATAGTTGTTGTATCTTTAATGATAACTGGTAGTTATGCATATTTTTCTATTAATGCAGATGGTAGTGGAAATGATATACTTATAAGTACATTTGATTCAAATATGGAAATTACTTTTAATGATACAAGTAATATAACTCTTGTTAATGCTTATACTGGAGAATCTATTAAAAAAACATTTAATGTTAAAAATACAGGAGATAGTGTTGTATATTATGATTTATTGTTTAAAAATTTAGTTAATAATTTTAGTGATCCTAGTGATTTAGTGTATAGTTTATATTCAAATGATGGTGGTGGGATTGTACTTAATAAAATTGTTCCAAATGATGATAATACATATATAGCAAGTAATGTAAGAATTGAAGCAGGAAAGACTCATAATTATGAATTAATTATTACATTTTTAAAGACAGATAAAAATCAAAATAATAATATGAATAAAACATTTTCTACTAATATAGATATTAAATCATCTAGAATTACTAGTGATAATGCTTTTCTATATGAAAGAAATTCTTTATCATATTTTGTACATAGTAATTTTTTACCTTATAATGAAGAGAACATTAATAATGAAGGTGTTTTTTATACAAATAATTCTATTAATGGAAGTACTATTTTCTTTTATAGAGGTGGAAATAATCTAAATAATAATTTGATTTTTGCTAATAAGTGTTGGAAAATAATTAGGACTACGGAAAGTGGAAATGTTAAAATCATATATAATGGAGAATATATTGATGGAGTGTGTAATTTTAAAGATATTCAAAGTATGTTTAATGACAGTAGTAACTATAATGCTTATGTAGGCTATTTATACGGCAGTGCAAGTAGTGGAGAATATAAAATAGAACATTCAAATGATAACTTTAGTACTATTAAAAAAGTATTAGATAATTTCTATGTAAGTGATTTGTTTTCTTATAATAATTTTATTGCAAATGACACTATTTTTTGTAATAATAGAAAAACAAGTGAATTTACACTAAATAAAATTGATTATGGAAGTACTGGTTATTCTAAAAATAATACTGGCTATTTATCATTTAATAATTTATATTATAATAATAAAAGTGATTATGATTGTATAAATGAAAATGATAGAATTAGTACTAGTAATGGTCTTAATTATCCAATTGGTTTAATTAGTGCTGATGAAGTATATTATGCTGGTATTAATATGGTAAATAATAATCAGAATAATTATTTATATATTGATGAATCATATTGGACTATGACTCCTGCATATTTTAATGGTAGTGATGCATATAATTTTGTAGTAAATAAAGGAAAACTTATTACTAATAAAGTTAATACAATCAATACTATTAGACCAGTAATTGCTTTAAAAGGAAATATTAAAGTTGTAAGTGGAGATGGAAGTCAAGAAAATCCATATAGAGTTTAAGGAGATGAAAAAGTGAATATAGTAGATGCATTAATAATAGTTTTTTTCTTTTTAGGAATAATGAGTGGTATGAGAAGAGGCTTAATAAAACAGACAGTTTTTTTAGTTGGCCTTATACTTATTCTAGTAATATCATTTTATTTAAAGAATCCAGTTGCTACATTTCTATATAAAAGTTTACCATTCTTTAATTTTGGTGGAGTATTTGAAGGAGTAGCTGTTTTAAATATATTATTATATGAAGTGATAGCGTTTTTGATAGTATTTTCACTATTATATTTGGTTTTAAGAATAGTTCTTGTAGTTAGTGGTATAATAGAAAAGATATTAAAAGCAACTATTGTACTTGGATTTATATCTAAAATACTTGGTGGAATAGTTGGATTTATAGAAAGTTATATTATTGTTTTTATAGCATTATTTATATTTAATTTACCATTTTGGACTTTACAAGGATTAGATGATTCTAAATTAAAGGATAAAATAATTTATAATACGCCAATTATGAGTAGTGTTGTAAGCGATGCTAATAAAGTAGTTGAAGAAATAAATACTTTAAGTAAAACTTATAAAAATGATAAAGAAAAATTTAGTGAAGAAGCAATAAATACATGTATTAAATATGAAATTATTTCTAAAGAAAATGTAGAAATATTAAAAAAGAAAGGAAAATTGAAATGATAAAATATTTAGAAAAGAATAATTTTAATGAATTAGTTAAAAAAGGATACCATTTTGTGGATTTTTATGCTGAATGGTGTGGACCATGTAAAATGATGAATCCTGTTCTTGAAAGTATTAAGGATAAAATTGATATAATAAAAATTGATGTAGATAAATTTCATGATTTGGCAGAAGAATATAGAGTAATGAGTATACCTGATTTAATGTTATTTAAAGATGGAGAAAAAATTCTTGAATCTGTTGGATTTCAAAGTAAAGAAGATTTAGAAGAGGTTATAAATAATTTAGATTTATAATCTTTTTATTTTGTGTTATAATTTACTATTAGAAAAGAGAGGTGAATCACTAGGCTGTTTTCCTAGGTTTGATTATGGATTATAAAGATATAAATACTTATGATTATGATTTAGATGAATCTTTAATAGCTCAAACTCCTATTAAAGAACGTGATCATTCTAAATTATTGGTTGTTAATAAAAATAATGGTAAATATGTTGATGAAGTATTTTATAACATTATTAATTATTTAAAAAAAGGTGATATTCTAGTACTTAATAATACAAAAGTATTACCTAGTAGAATTATTGGAGTTAAAAGTGAAACTGGTGCTAAAATTGAAATACTTTTATTAAAAGAATTAGAAAGTGATATGTGGGAATGTTTGGTAAGACCACAAAAAAGAGTTAAAAAAGGTACTATTATTAAATTTGAAGATGATTTTGAATGTGTGGTTGATGAAGTATTTAATGATGGAATTACCCATGTTAAATTTAATTATAAAGGTATATTTGTTGAACATTTGAATTCAGTTGGGGCTATGCCACTTCCTCCATATATTCATGAATCTTTAAAAGAAAATGATAGATATAATACAGTTTATGCTAAAAAGATTGGAAGTGCTGCTGCACCTACTGCTGGACTTCATTTTACAAAAGATTTGCTTGAAAAAATAGAAAAAAAGGGAATAGAAATTTTATATGTGACTTTAAATGTTGGTCTTGGAACATTTAGACCTGTTAGTGAAAATGATATTACTAAGCATGATATGCATAGTGAACTTTATGAAATCAGTGAAGAGGTAGCTAAAAAATTAAATGAGGCTAAAATGAATCACAATAGAATTATTTGTGTTGGTACTACATCTCTTAGAACTCTTGAAGCAAATATTCAAAAATATGGTGAATTTAAAAGTACTATAGAAGAAACTAGTATATTTATATACCCACCACATAAATTTTTAAGTGCTGATGGATTAATTACTAATTTTCATTTACCAAAAAGTACACTTGTTATGTTGGTTAGTGCTTTTAGTAGTGTTGATATTATAAAGAATGCATATATGCATGCTCAAGAAGAAAAATATAAATTTTTTAGTTTTGGAGATGCTATGTTTTTAACTGAGGAGGAATTATAATGGATTTAAAATTTAAGTTATTAAAAGAAAATAGTTGTGGTGCAAGACTTGGTGAATTTCATACTAAATGGGGAACACATAAAACTCCTATGTTTATGCCTGTTGGTACGCAAGCTACAGTAAAAACACTTAGTCCTGAAGAATTAAAGGATGCTCATGCTGATGTTATTCTTTCAAATACATATCATTTATGGCTTAGACCAGGTGAAGATGTAGTTGATAATGCTGGTGGACTTCATAATTTTATGAATTATAAAACTGGTCCTATTTTAACTGATTGCGGTGGATTTCAAGTATTTAGTTTAGCTAAACCAAAAGATATTAGTGAAGAAGGAGTTAAATTTAAAAGTCATATTGATGGTAGAAATTTATTTTTGACTCCTGAAAAAAGTATTGAAATTCAAAATAAATTAGGTAGTGATATTATAATGAGTTTTGATGAGTGTCCACCTTATCCTGTAACTCATGAATATATGAAAAATAGTGTTGAGAGAACTCTTAGATGGGCTAAAAGAAGTTTGGATGCTAATAAAAAACGTGATGTTCAAGCTCAATTTGGAATTGTTCAAGGTGGTGAATTTCCTGATTTAAGAAAGTTTTCTGCGATTGAAACTGCAAAATTAGATTTTGACGGATATTCTGTTGGTGGTGTAAGTGTTGGAGAAGATGCCGAAACTAAACTTAAAATGATAGAGTATGCTACTGCATATTTACCTAAAGATAAGATTAGATATTTAATGGGTGTTGGAGAACCAATGGACTTAATTGATGGAGTTATTCGTGGCATTGATATATTTGATTGTGTTCTTCCAACAAGACTTGCAAGACATGGTAATGCATTAACACGTGATGGTAGAACTAATATTAGAAATGCTAAATATATTATGGATTTAGATCCAATTGAAAAAGATTGTGATTGCTATGCTTGCAAAAATTATTCTAAATCATATATTAGACATTTATTAGTTGCTGATGAAACATTTGGTCAAAGATTAATTTCAATTCATAATATTAGGTTTTTAACTAAATTAATGGAAGATATTAGAATTCATATTGAAGCAGATGATTTATTAGAATTTAGAGAAGAATTCGCTAATAGATATAATAAGAAAAATAATGAATAGTTTTTCTTTTTAATTTTGAAGTATTTTATTTTATTTAAATGCTTTTGTATGATATACTATTTTTAGAATAGAAGTGGTGAATAGGTGTGAAACGTAATATAATTTTGATAATCTTAATTTTACTTTTTATAGTTAGTGTTAGTTTTAGCGGGCTTGGATTTTATTATGATAAAAATAATAGTGATAATGATGAAGATACTGCTACTAATAATAATGTTAATGAAGATAATAAAGATAATAAAGATAATTCAATTGATAATAAAAAAGATGAAGATAAGGGTAATGATTATCTTTTACTAGTTAAAGAGTATGATCAGGATTTAAAATACGATACTAATCAAAAAATGATTTATTATTATGATGACGATTATACTAAAAATATTATTTTAGAGAATGGTGAATTTTATAATGCATCTAAAAGTAAGAAATATTTTAATGAAGATGATTATATACATTATGAGGCAGATTCAAAAACCTATCTTACACTTGATAATAATAAAAAGTTATATTTTGAAGATGATGATACTTTTTATACAGTAGTTTATGATAAAAATGATGATTATTCTTATATTCTTGTTGAAAATAGTAAGAAAAAGACATCATATTTGTATGACCCTCATACTAAAAAGTTAGTTAATACATTTGATGGATATTCAGTAAATGCTTGGTGGCATCGTAATTTAACTGGTTCTATTTATTCAGAAAAATATTTGACACTTTGTGAGTATTCAAGTAAGAAATGTGGTGTTAAAAATTTAATAGGTGATACAATTATTGATTTTAATTATTCGGATATTCTTGAATTAAATGCTACTGGGTTATTTGTTGCATATGCATATTTAGATGATGATAACTATTTAGTTTATTTAGTAAATGATAAAAACCAAATTTTATTCGAAGGGGAAAACTCTAATGTTTTTAACATGGGTTATGATCTAAAAAAATATATTGTTATTGAAAATAATGGCACTTTAGAAGTATTTTATATAGATGGAACAAGAATTAAAATCGATAATATACGACATTATTATGATAAATGTGGTGAACATGATGATTCTTTTCTTTTTGAAGAGGATGGTAATTTATTTATACTATCCAGCTGTGTTTCTTCTGAAAATGAAGAATATAATAAAATATACACTAATAGAAAAACTTATATTGTATCTAAAAATGGATTAATTAAAACTTTAAATGATTATGTTAAATATAAAGACGACAATTATTATTACTCTGATTGGAATGATAAAATAAAAATATATGACTCTAATTATAATAATGTTTACAATACCCAATGCCCTAAATCTAAAAACTGTCTCATTAATATTAATAATGGTATATTAAATACACGGATATATGATAGTGGGAAATTTGAAAGTGAAACATACTATAACTTTATAAAAAAAGAAACTAGTAATGAGTTTGAATATGAATATACTCCTTTGAATTCTACATATGGATTTACTAGTTATAATAATGTTTTGTCTTTATATAAAAATCAAGAGTTAATTAAAACATTTGATGGACGATACATATATATAGATAATGGTTATTTTATTAAAGATAAAAGTGTTTATAGATTAAATATAAATTAATTATGTTTTCCAACACCTATTATTCCTCCAACTATACTTGAAAGAATTAATGATAAATAATAAACTAAACTACTAAAATTTAATTTACTAAATATTAAAGATAAAATAATAAATAATAATACTAATATACTGGATACTATAAAACCATTTAAGTATCCTTTTTTTCTTTCTATAGAAGATGTTTTAAATCCTAAGATAAAGAATAAAAACATAACTACAATAAAATTTATAATAGAAACTACTTTATAATTTAATATTTCAAAATAATAAAATATTGATATAAATAACAAATAAACTATAATTGATAAAAGAACTAATGAAATATTTTTAATATAATTTTTTATTTTTGACATTAAATCACCTAATTAATTATATTTATGTTTAAAAATAATATGATTATACATAATAATAATGGTGAAAATTATGGATATATTAAATGTTACTTTTAGAACAATATTTTTCTATTTCTTTATTATTATTGTATTTAGATTGATGGGTAAAAGAGAAATAGGAGAGTTGTCTTTAATGGATTTAGTTGTTAGTTTATTAATTGCAGAGCTTGTTGCGATTAGTATAGAAAATTATAATGATTCTATGTTTTTAACTATTATACCTATTTTGATACTACTTGTATTTGAAATTATATCTGGGATTTTATCAATTAAATCAGAGAGGTTTAGAAAATTAATTGATGGTAAACCATCTTTAATAATAAATAAAGGTAAAATAAATAAATCTGAAATGAAAAAACAAAGATATTCTTTAGATGATTTAATGCTTGAACTTAGAAATAATAATATAGAAAATCTAACTCAAGTAAAGTTTGCAATTCTTGAAAATAATGGAAAATTAAACTTATATAAAAATGATTCTAGTGATATACCATTTCCACTTATATTAGATGGATGTGTTCAAAAAGATACATTAAACTATATCAATAAAGATTTAGATTGGTTAATAGATAATTTAGATAATAAAAATTTAAATATTGAAGATATTTTTTATGCTTTTTATAAGGATAATAAAGTTTATGTAATAAAAAATGATGAATTAAGTTAATACTTTTTTGACTTCTTTATAATATAAATAGGTTGATACTAAAAGGTTAATTATTATTGATAATATATAACTATAAATACCTATTTTTAATAGTGAAAGTATAGCTATAGAACATAATCTAATTATTGAAGAAGTTATTGTACATTTCATGGCTTTTTTACTTTTTCCTAGTGCTTGAAGAGAACTCATCAGAGGGTATTCTATATAAAATAATATTATAAATGGAGATAATATTTTAATGTAATCATATCCTTCTATTGTATGATATAAAGTATTTAAAAAGAATTTAGGAAATGTACTAATTATAATTGTTGATATTAAACCAATAAAACAAGAGACTAAAAGTATTTCTTTTATTCTTTTTTTACACATTTCTTTATTACCATAACTATAATGTTTTGATAATTCTGGTATTAGGGCTGTTGACATATTTTGAGTAAAGAATTGAGGCATTAATAGTAGTGATAAAGCATAAGCATTTATGACTCCATATTCATAAATTATATATTCATTTGAATAACCCATAAATATTAAAATATTAGTTAAAATAATTGGTTCAAAAAAGTATGATATTGATCCTATTATCTTACTTGAAGTGCAAGGTATGCATATACTTAAAATATTTTTTATATCTTTTGAGTTTATTTTTATATCTTTAAAACTTAAATGATTTTTTGACATAAAAAGAATCATTATTATTTGAGAAACTACTTCACCAATCATATTTACAATAAATAAAAAACATATTGAAAATACTAATCCTTTATAGAATATTTTTGATAGAAAAAAGAGTATTAATGATAATCTAGTTAATTGTTCTATAAAATTAGATAACATATATGGAAACATATTTTGATTACCCCAAAAATAACCTTTTATAATTGAAGATATACTTATAAAAGGCATTGTTAGACTTATACATATTATTGGATAATAAAGTCTACTTTCATTTAATAAATTATTTGATAATATTGGAGCAAATAAAATAGTAACTAAGATAACTATAATATTTATTATAAATGATAGTATTATTGTAGAATAAAACAGAGATTTTGAAGCAGCATGTCTTTCTGATATTATTTTGGATAATGCCGTTGGATAACTAAATGTTGCGATTACAGTTAATAAAGATATAGTAGGGGATAAGAGACTATAGATAGCTATTCCTTCTGTACCAATTTTTCTTGTAATAATTATTTTTAAAATAAATCCAACTATTTTAGTTAATGTTCCTCCGATTAATAGTAGAAATGCTGATTTGAAAAAAATATTGTCTTTTATTTTATTTAGCATATTACATTTTATGCATTTTATGATATAATATTTATGTCTTATGACAACAATTTTATATTACCTTATAAAGAGTGATTTAGAGACTGGCTCGCAGATCACACCAACCTATTTAATTAGGTGGTAAACCCAGACGGATGAGGATAACTTTTAATACTTAAGGTTATCTTAGGTATTTTTTTCTTTTTAAGGTAATTATTACTGAAAGGAGGAAATTATGAAGTTATACAGTAATGAAATTGTTTTTAGAGGTCATCCTGATAAGGTATGTGATCAAATAAGTGATGCTTTATTAGATGCATACTTAAAGGGAGATAAAAATAGTAGATGCGCTATTGAAGTTTGTGGAGGAAAAGGAGTAATATTTATAACTGGTGAGGTTACATCAAAAAGTATAGTTGACATTACAAAAATAGTTAATAATACTTTGAATGATATTGGTTACTATAAAAAGTATAAAATTATAAATAACATTGGTATTCAAAGCAGTGATATTGCTCTTGGAACAAATAAAAAAGTTGGAGGAGCTGGTGATCAAGGTATGATGTTTGGATATGCCTGCAATGACAATTCGTTTTATTTACCAACAGCTATGATGATACTTACTGAATTATCAATTAAATACGATATGTTGAGGCAAAATGATAAAAGATTTTATGCTGATGGAAAAGCTCAAATAACTGGGATATATGATGAAAATATGAAATTACTAAGTATTAAAGATTTTACTATTTCTTACCAAAATTCAGAAAAAGAAAGAGAAGAAACAGATAAGATTATTAAAAATATATGTTTATCTATTTGTGAAAAATATAATATTAAAATAGAAAAGTTTCTTATTAATCCAACTGGTAGGTTTGAAATAGGTGGCTTTGAAGGGGATTCAGGTCTTACTGGAAGAAAGATTGTTGTTGATTCATATCAAGGATTTGCTTTAGCAGGAGGAGATGCGTTCAACGGAAAAGACCCATCTAAAGTTGATAGAAGCGCTGCTTATAAAGCTAGAAATATAGCAGTCGATTATTTAAAAAAATATAATTTAAGATGGTGTCAAGTTCAACTTAGTTATGCTATTGGAATAAGAAAGCCACTTGCTATATATATTACAAGTGATAAAGGGGATATTAAAGCTGATGATTCATTATATGAAGAATGTGAGCCAAATAATATAATTAAAGATTTAGATTTACTTAATAAGTGTTATGTTGATACTGCCAAATATGGTCATTTTGTAGACTATACTAAAATAGTGTAAAGTTTTATATAAAATATAGACTTATATATTTTTATATGATAAACTTTAATTAACCTAGATGATTAATATAGACACAATAAACCGACTATGTAATATTATAGGGGAACTAATCGTTATGCGGCGTTGAATATTGATTTTATATCAAGATCCCAGACATATCGTGTGTTCTACCACCTCGTTGAGTGCGAGATTTATTACACTATATTTACACTAGGTTTTTTTTATGCTATAATATTCGTGCTTTTAGGAGGCAAAAGTATGAATTTGTGTAGACTTGAGAGTCTAATTGGAGAAGAAAACATCGAAAAGATAAAAAAATTAAATGTATTAATAATTGGTCTTGGTGGTGTTGGAGGATACGTTATTGAGTCATTAATTAGATGTGGTGTTGGAAATATTACACTTGTAGATAGTGATACTATTAAGCCAAGTAATATCAATAGACAAATAATAGCTACGTCTAAAAATAATAATAAATATAAAACTAAAGAATGGAAAAAACGTATTAAATTAATTAACAAAGATGCTAATGTTAGCATTATAAATACACATGTAACAGAAGATAATATGGAATGCTTATTTACATATAAATATGATTATATTATTGATGCTTGCGATACTACTAAAGTTAAAGTTAAATTAATTAGAGAATGTCATGATAGAGGAATAAAACTTGTTTCTAGTATGGGAACCGCTAATAAAATGGATGCTACTCGTGTTAGAATCACTACTCTTGATAAAACAGATACTGATCCACTTGCTAAAAAGATAAGACATGATTTAGGAAAAGATAAAGATTTAATGAAAGATGTTACAGTAGTAACAAGTGATGAAAAACCTATTAATAGTAAAATGCTTGGTTCTACATCTTTTGTTCCTGCAACAGCTGGATTATTTATTACAAATTATATTATTAATGATGTAATTAAAAAATAGACATAATTTTATAGTAAAAATTTATGTCTTTTTATGTCAATAGTTTTTGAAAATGTCTTAAAAAATTCTAAACATTAGCGGG
>CAZBAZ010000025.1:0-17187 GCA_964490375.1 uncultured Clostridium sp. | reverse complement strand
ATGGCAAAATTACCTTATTTTTTTATTTGCAAAATTTATTAGTTTTTATCTTTTGTTATATTAAGAATAATACCAATACTTGCCATACTTACAAGTAAGGATGATCCACCATAACTTATAAAAGGAAGAGTTACCCCAGTAACTGGAACAAGCCCAACTACAACACATAAATTTAATATTGTTTGAAACATAAGTAAAAATAATAAACCAAATATTAAATATTTACCAAATAAATCAGTTTCTTTTATAGCTTTTTTAGCAATATTATAAAAAAGTAATACAAATAGTCCAATCAAAATACTACAACCAATAAATCCAAATTCTTCACTTATAATAGAAAATATAAAATCTGTTTGAGGTTCTGGAAGATAAAAATGCTTTTGTCTTGAATTAAAAAGTCCAAAACCAAGTAAACCTCCTGGTCCAATTGCATACAAACTTTGTATCATTTGAAATCCGCTTCCAAGAGGATCACTCCATGGATTCAAAAATGACATTATTCTATCTAATCTATATGGTGCTATTAAAACAAGAATTACTATTCCAACTACTCCCACTATTCCAATTTTAATAAAAATTGATACATCAGTTCCACTAATAAATATAAGTCCTATTAAAGAACAAACAATAACCATTCCAGTACCAAAATCCGGTTCTAACATTATTACACCAAAAAAAGCAATAATTACCATCAATATAGGTAATATAAATTTAATAGTATTCCTTTTTAAATTATCATTATTTGATAAATATTTAGATGCAAAAATAATAAGAGCTAATTTAGAAACTTCACTTGGTTGAAATCCAAATCCAAATAATCCAAACCAACTTCTACTTCCATTTCTAACACTGCCTATCCCAGGTATAAGAACAATAACAAGTAATAAAAAACTAATTCCAAGAAAAACATTAGAATATTTTTTATATATTTTATAATCAATTTTAGAAAACAATATCATAATAACAATACCAATTATAAAAAAGATGCTTTGATTTAACAAATATTTATATGAATATCCATATTTATATGAACTCCATATATAACTACTAGAATATATTGATAAAAGTCCTATTAAAGATAATATAATTGTAAGTATTACTATTTTCTTATTCATACTTAATTTTATTTTTTATAAACAAAAAAAGAACACTTAAGTTCTTTATTACATCCATACTCCATAATATATAGCTATCATACCAAGCATAAATCCAATTATTAAAAATCCTTTAACTATATCTGTTTCTTCAAAGCCAAGTTTTTCAAAATGATGATGAAGTGGAGCCATTAAAAACACTTTTTTATTAAATTTCTTTATACTAATTAATTGTATTATTGAAGATAATGCTTCAATTACAAATACACCACCTATTAAAGCTAAAGATAATTCATGTTTAGTCAATATAGCTATAGCAGCTAATGTTGCTCCTAATGATAATGAACCAGTATCTCCCATAAACACTTTTGCTGGATGTGTATTATACACAAGAAAACCTAGTAATGAGCCTACTAATATAAAGCAAAATATTGCAATTTCTTGATATCCTTCTACCCATGTAGTTCCCCAAGTAATAATACCAAAACTTAAAAAAGCAATTAAAGAAAGTCCACCAGCAAGCCCATCTAATCCATCAGATAAATTAACTGCATTAGAAGAACCAACTAATAAGAATAAAATAAATAATCCATACATCCAACCAAGATTAACATTTATACCAAGAGAAGTAATAACTAAATAAGTATTTCCTCCACCCTGCATATAAATATAAAAGAATATTAACGCAATTATGACTTGAACAAATAATTTTTGAGAAATACTAAGCCCATCATTATTCTTAAATTTAATCTTTAATAAATCATCAGTAAGACCAAGTAATGCATAAGAAACAAACACAAATATTATAATCAACAAACTATGCGTTATTTCTAAACTACCTCTTAAATATAAAAATAACATAGTAAGTAATGTTGGTATAATAAATATTAATCCTCCAATAGTTGGAGTTCCATTCTTATATGCATGTCTAAACGAAGTAAACACACTAATATTTTGTTTAAAATTTAATCTTCTAAGTAAAGGTATCAATATTAATCCAAGTATCACAGATACAAAGAAACCAATCATTAATCCTAATATACTTTTAGCAAGAATCAACATATATATTCACCCTCTTTTTATAATTATACTTTAATAAATAAATTCTTCATAATTATTTTTTTAAATAATGTAAAGTTAATGTACTATAAAGCAAGTAAAAACATTTCAAGTACTTTATCTTTATCATATCCATTTGCTTTAATATCATAATCCATATCACTTAATTTCATTAATTTATCAATTAGTTCTTCTTCATCATACATATTAACAAAAGGAATCATTTTTTTAATCACAAAAGAATTAACTCCTAAACTATGAGCCATATCATCATAACTCATTTCTTCATGTAAAACTTTCATTTGATATAAAAGTCTATATTGTCTAGCTAAACTATCTATTATAATTATACTATCAATATTATTATTTAGAAGTATTTTTAATGAATCAAAAGATGCACCTATTTTTCTATTTAAAACATTTTCATTAAAACTATATAATTCTTTATCAGTACTTCTAACTACTACATCATCTATATCAGAATCACTTATACTTTTATCTTCCATTTTATATAATAATAATTTTTCTACTTCACTCATAGTTTTATCAGTATCATATTCACATAAATCTAATATTTTTTTAATTTGATTAAAAGTTATTTCTTTTTTATTTTCTTTAAATACATTTTGTACATAAGCATGTAAACTCTTATAGTCCAACTTTTCACACACTATAACTTTACATTTTTCTCTTAAAGACTTTATAACTTTCTTACGTTCATCTAACTTTTCATCAATACATTTAAATATAATGACATTTTCATTCATATTATCTATATATTTAATTAATATATTTTCATCTTTTTCTTTTAATTTTTTAAATGAAAAATTATTAACTATTATTAGTTTCTTTTCATTAAATAAATCAATATAATTTACTTCATTAATAATATCTATCATACTAGAATCACTAAAATCATAATTAATAATATTATTTATTTTTAAAGAAGATATTGTATCATCTATTTTCTTCTTTAAAACACTTATTTCACTTCCTAAAAATACATATATCATACACGTTTACCCTTTATTGTTACACTTCTAACAGTAGAATCAATAACAAAATTTAATATATTTTCCTTTTTTTCTCCATTAATAAATATTTCAGAATCTCTAATATTCATTTTAAGTACCCTTAATAATTCACATAATGGAGTATATAATTTAACTTTAACTATAATAGGACTTCCATTATTAATAGTTATAATTGTATTATCATACATATAATCTAAATGAATAGCCTTATATATAGCAAGTATTTCTTCAACACTATAAAAAACACATGTACTATCTTTAAATTTCTTATTTGAATGAACTAAACAAATATTTAAAAATGCATTAATATATTTTTCATATGCACTAATAGATATTAAATCATCTCTATCAACGCATATATAACAAGTTTTCATATTAAATATTTCCATAAATTCATCAATAGCTTCAAGTATTTCCTCATATGATTCATAATTAATAACCATATCTTTTAAATCATTATTCTTATCATATAAAGAATTAACTACTAATGTAGTTTTACTATTAATTTTTTTATTTAATCCATACTTTTCTAATGATTCAACTACTTCACTTCTTTTAAGTTTACTCATATTTCTAGTAGGATTTAACTTTTCACGCCTATCTATAAAATCATTTTCAATAACTAATGCTTTAGAATTTTTATTATTATAAATCATATCCTTAACACCAATTATTTTTCCACTAACTGGACTAAATATTTTCACTCCATCATTAGTAGTACCTAAAAATGTATTGTTGTAAACTAATTTACTCTTTTTTATATGTAATAATTCTATGTTATCAAAAGGAACATAAATAAATTCTGGTGATAAATAAGTTATATATTCTTGTACTTTCTTCATATTTCATTTCCTCTTATATAATTATATATTAATTTAGTGCTTTTTAAAAGAAAAAATGATATAATTTTAGTATAAAAATAAAGAGGTGTACATATGTCAAAAAAGAATAAAATTATAAGAATATCACTAATAGTATTTTTTTCATTACTTTTAATTGCAGGTCTAATAATATTTATTATTCATAAAAAGAATGAAAATGAAAAAACACCTACTATTCAAAGTGAAGAACCAAAAATTCCAGAAATAAAAGAGGATTATACAAATGTTTCATTAAATCTTATCAAAACTTACAGTGGATTTATATACTATGATAAAGACAAAAATGAAATATATTATAATAATTATGAAAACCATAATAATTATAAATATATAATTGGAACATATGGAAAAATATATGAAAGTCCAATACTAGATAACACAGAAAGTGATAATACTTATGATAAGTATGGTAATTATACAATTGAATATAATGAAGAAGAAGATAAATATTTATTTATAAATACCAAAAATAAAACAGTTTCAGATTTATATTTATCTATCACACCAATATGTCATAAAGAAGATAGTAAAGATTGTGAATATTTTATTCTTCAAGGAGATGATCATAATTATTTTATTTATGACTTATATACAGAAGAAATAACAGCAGAATTAACAAACATGAGTGAAATACACGGAAATTTAATTAGAAATGAAAATTATATTCCAGCATGCAAATACACAGATAAAGAATATAGAAATGAAGTTTGTGGACTTATAGATTATAAAGGAAATACTATTATTGATTACACTTATGATAATATAAAAGAAATAACAAGTAATACATATATAGTCAAAAAAAATGAAAAATATGGTTTAATAAATTCTAAAAATGAAATACTTATTCCAATTGATAATGACAACTATAATATTTCAGATAATTATATAATGCTTACTAAAAATAAAAATTTAGGTGTATTTAATAAATCAGGTAAAAAAATAGTAGACTACACTATTCCAATTGAACCTAATAGTAGTTGTTACGATGATGAAGATATCGCAGGTTATACTTTTGAAGAACTAAATAATCAATTATATATAATCACTTTCCCTGAATGTAGCTACTATGATGATCTTTCAACATATAATGAAACACAAGCTAATAAATACCTAAAAACATATTTAATAAGTAATAAAAAAATAGAAAAGATAGTTAATGGTAAACTTCATACACTATATGAATATGATAACAAAACAAATAAATACACTTTAAAATATTTCTATACAGAAAGTATAAAAGATAAAAAAATAACATTTATAATATATGATTTAGATTTATATGAATATTATAAATTCACTCCAAACTATAATGATAGCATTAACAGTTATTTAATAACAAACACAAGTTTAAATAAAAATTATTATGAAATTGCAATTTATAATAGTAGTAATAAATTAACATGCTTTTATATAGACTTACTAAATTCAAGAGAAATAACAGAAAAAGATGCTCTATACAGATATCTTGATAATGGATATGGACTTATAAACGATTATAAAACAATAAGAGTTTATAAAAATGATGAATTAATTCAAGAAATCGAAGGTTCATACAAATATGTAGGAGGATATCATTTTATAAAAGATAAATCTATTTATGAATTAATATTTGAAAAATGACACTTTAATTAGTGTCATTTTTAGTATATTTATCATATAATTGTTTCAAATGTTTTCTATTTAAGATTACTTCACCTTTTTTAGATAATTCAGTAAATACACATTCTAAATAATCAATTAAACATTTATTCATACACATTCTATCCTTTGTTTTAAGTAAATATTTTAAAGGATCACTATTAGTATAATTATCTTTATTATATGTTTTTGAAGCAGCTATTCTATCGCATATCATTTCAAGCATATATTTAAATGGAATAATTGGAGTTGGACTTGGAGCAATAGTATCATACCAATACTCAAAATGATGTTTATTTCTTCCTTTGTGATGAAGCCATGCCCTTGAATATCCCTTATCCTTTTTAGCATTTAAAATTGGACTAAAATTACCATCAGTATAATATTTAGCAGATTCAAAAAATTCCTCAAAAGAATATTTAGACAAATCATGAACAAGTCCTCTAAACGGAATACCAACCTTACAACATAATTTAAAAACAATAAATCTATGTTTATTAATAGTATGTAAATGTCTAAAAAACTTCATATAATTTCACCATAAACATTATACAAAAAAAATACCAATATTTCTATTGATATTTTTGCATTTGTTTCATTAATTGATTAACTTGTTTTTGACTTGGATTTCTACCCATACCTCTCATTAAAGTTTTTATCATTTCTTCATTGATTGGTGGATTTTCTTTTAATTGCTTTTGAAATATTTTCTTAGCTATAAAAAATCCAACTATAATTCCAACTATTAAACCAATTGTTACATATAAAATATCCCACCACATAATAATTCCTCCTTAAATAATTTTATCACATAAATATTATTAGTTGCAATATCAACCGCTTTCTTTAGTAGTTGTTTTTTGTTCTTTTTGTTCTTCTTTTTCTTCATATTTCTTTTCTAAAGTTACAGATAAAGATTTACTTAAATCAATTTTAGAATTCTTTTCAAAATTATATTTAGTTACATAACCATATCCATCAAACATAACATCTAGTTTTGTAAGTTTAGCAAATGTTTCTACATCACTTCTTGACCAACCAGTTATATCAGGCATAGTATAATTGCTTCCATTAGTTAATATAAATACTTTAGAACCAGAATTTAATTTACTACCATCTAATGGATATTGATTAATAACTTTAGTTCCATCCCCTATGATTACAGGAGTCATATTAGCATTTTCTAAAGACTTTTTAACAGATTCAACATCTTTATTAATATATGAAGAAACATTAAAAATAGTATTTTCAGATTGATCATTATCACTATACAAATTTAAATATGTACCAACATTCTTAACCAAATCCTTAACAGCTGTTTTTAAAGCACTAGATTTTTGTAATTTAGAAGCAGCAACATAAATAACAATTTCAGGATCATTACCAGGAAATATTCCAGCAAAACTCTTAACATAGTTAGTAGAACCAGTTAAATATCCACTACCACCAGCTATCTCAGCAGTACCAGTTTTACCAACTAAATCATATCCTTTAATATAATACCCAGTACCAGTAGACATCTTAGCACTTCCATCAACTACACCTCTCATTAACTCAATAAGTTTACTTGCAGTTTCTTCACTACATACTTGTCTAACCTCAGTTTTACTATTTTCAAGTACAACATTTCCATCACTATCAACTATCTTAGAAACCAAATATGGTTTTAGCATAACTCCTTTATTAGCAACACTACTCAAAGCTTGCAACATTTGAACAGCAGTAACTGTCATACCTTGTCCATAAGAAGCAGATGCAATCTCTGTATTATATTTAAAATTAACAACTCCGCTTCCCTCATTAGGAAGAGATATATTAGTCTTTTCACCAAACCCAAGTTTAGTATAAAAATCCTTCAATTTAGCTCTACCAAGACTCAATGCTAATTTAGAAGCCGCCACATTTGATGAACCCATAAATCCTTCATCATATGTAATTTCACCCCAACCATATCTATTCCAATCTTTGATTTTAGCATCATCAACTACTAAAACCCCACTCTTATATTTTTCACTTCCATTATATATTCCATTTTCCATCGCAGCCATAAAACTAAATATTTTCATAGTCGAACCAGGCTCATATGTATAAGCGCTAAATGGATCATAATAAGATTTAATCTCTAAAGTATTATTATTAAAACTTGGACTAGAAGCAACAGCTAATATTTCACCAGTCTTAGCATTCATAACAGATATAGTTGCCCATTCTATACCTGCTTCTTCTAATGTAGTAAGAGATTGTTCTGTAAATATTTGAATATTAGTATCAATTGTAAGATATATATCGTCTCCAGCTTTAGCATCTTTACTTACATTAGGTACACTACCTATTTGATAACCTTGTACATCAGCTTGATACTCAACATACCCATCAGTTCCAGTTAATTCATCATTATAATATTGTTCTAATCCCATTTCTCCCTGATAATTACCAGATTCATCTTTTTTAGCATATCCAAGTGTATAAGATAAAAAATCTCCATTAGGATAATATCTTTTTGTACTAGAAATAAAATCTATTCCAGGTAAATCTAATTCTTCAATTTGATCTTTAACAAGTTGTGTAATTCCTCTTCCACCAGGACCTAATTCAACTTGATACGGAGTTGTTTCTTTACATTCACTACCATCACAACTTTTCATTTTAGTATTTAAAAGTTCCATAATTTTTTCTACACTCATATTAATTAAAGGACTTAATTTTTCAGCAGTAGTTTTTTTATCAACAACATGATATGGATGATCCTCATCTTTTGTTCTAGAAGAATCTAAATAAGCAATAACAGTATAACTATTAACATCTTTAGCTAATACTTCATTACTACTAGAATATATTGTTCCTCTACTTGCTTTAATAGTTTTTTTAACAGTATCTCTACTACTAGCAAATTCACTTAAAGTTTGACTTCCTACTTTAATATTACCAGTTCCAATATAAAATAATTTAAAAATAAGGCATAAAAAAATAAAAACAACTACAATTATAAATGCTGTATTTATATTAATTGTTCTTATTTTCTTCATTCATACACCTCTACTCTGAAATTATTCTAATATTACTATTATTATACTCCAAACCATAGGCATCTGCAACTTCTAATGCATTATCTAAAGAAGCTAGTTCATTTATTTTCATTTGAATACTAGCATTTAATTCTTCTTGTTTATTAATTTTAGTTTTTAATCTTTGAAGTTCTGAATTATAAGATTGTAACTTAGCAGGTAATATAAAACTAGTAAGTAAAATACCAATTATAGAAACAACTATAACTGCTATCATCAAATTTTCACCCCTAAATTTTAAATATTTTTTCTTTTTCATAAAACCCTTTCTATTACTCTTAACTTTGAACTTCTACTTCTATTATTATCTTCAAGTTCTTCATCACTTGGAGTTATTTTAACTATCTTTTTTGCTTTTGCCTTTAAATTTTCTGGTACAATTGGTAATTTTTTGGCACTTTCATCATCACTACATAAATCTTTAAATACATTAGCTACTATCTTATCTTCTAATGAATGAAAAGATATTACAGCAATTCTTCCTCCTACTTTCAATAAACTAAAAGCATCTCTAAGAGAACTTTCTAATATATCAAGTTCATGATTAACCTCTATTCTTATTGCTTGAAATACTTTTCTAGCAGGATGACTTTTATTTCTATAACTAATTGGTACATTATTTTTTATAACCTCAGCTAATTCTAATGTTGTCTTAATTGGCCTATTTTGAATAATAGCTTTAGCTATAGGTTTAGCATACTTTTCTTCACCAAATCTATAAAATATATCAACTAGTTTCTCATAACTATATTCATTAACTACAATTTCTGCAGTCAAAGGATTACTTTGATCCATTCTCATGTCTAAAGGAGCATCTTTATGAAAACTAAATCCACGATCAGCCTCATCTAATTGAGGACTAGATACACCTAAATCAAACAAAATACCATCAACTTCTTCATTAATATATTTTTTCATATTAGCAAAATTACTTTTAAATATTGTAAAGTTACTTCCTATTTCAGATAATCTAGAATTAGAAAATCCAATAGCATTATCATCTTGATCAAAGGCGAAAAGAACCCCTTCTTTTCCAATTTTTTTTAGTATTTCACTAGAATGACCACCATATCCAACAGTAGCATCTATATATTTACCGCCTGTTTTAACATCTAAATATTTTATTACCTCTTCTAATAATACACTTTTATGCTTCATAATTAAAATCAAATAAATCTTCTAGTTTATCACTTAAAGATTCTTCACTTTCCATCATATATTTATCAAATTCTTCAAGTCCCCAAATTTCAAGTCGCTCATTTACGCCAATAATCACACATTCTTTTTGAATATTGGCGTAATGAACTAACGGTGAGGTAATATTAATTCGACCTTGTTTATCGAATTCAATTATGGAAGCTCCACCAATGAAAGTTCTTTCAAAAGCCCTAACATTCTTTTTAGTAAATTGTAGGCTACCTACTTTTTGCATTACTTTATTCCATTCTGATTCTGAATAAACAAATAAGCATTTATCAAGTCCTTTGGTAATAATTAATCTTTCACCAAGTTCACTTCTAAATTTAGAAGGAATGATTAGTCGACCTTTTTCATCAATATTATGATGAAACTCACCCATCAACATGACTGTAGCACCCCACTTTCTACCACTTTGTTTCACTTCCTACCACTATATTACTATTTTTATATTTAAAAGTAAATAGTTTTTATTTAGTTTTTTGTAAAATTAGTGTAAATAAAAGAGAAAAAAGATTTACTTTTTTCTCTAAATAGATTATGAGTATTTTTTATTTACTCATTTGTTTAAGAGAATATTCAAGTACGAATTCAGGATTACCCATATTCATCTCAACACTATAATAATTTTTACTAGTATAATCAAAACCCAAACTTGTTTGATTTGATTTATTAGTAAATATATTCTTAATCACATAAGAAATATCTTTATCTAATAAAATATTTACAAGTGTACTTAAATTTTCTTTATTAGTGTTTGGTCCAATAAATATTTCAACAATCTCAGTATTAGAATCAAGAACACCTTTAAAAGTTTCTATAGAAGGAATATTTCCATTTTCAAAAGCAGCTAAATGATATATTACTGTTGCATTCTCTTTATGTATTAAAAGTCCAAAGCAGCTATTAATATCTCTAATATATCCAAGTGGATTATCAATATTTAATATCTTAAATTTATCAAGTTTTACTAAAAAATTATCCATATTTTACTCCTCATCATTTAAATCAAATTGACTATTATATAATTCATAATAATAGCCTTTATTCTTTAATAATTCTTTATGTGTACCCTCTTCAATTATCTCACCACGTTTAATAACAATTATTTTATCAGAACTTACAATAGTAGACAACCTATGAGCTATAACAATAGACGTTTTATCCTTCATTAATTCTTTCATAGAATTATTAATCAAATATTCAGTTCTAGTATCAACACTACTAGTTGCTTCATCAAGAATTAATATTTCACATTCAGTTACTAAAGCACGTGCTATTGTCAATAATTGTTTTTCTCCATTAGATAAATTATTAGTTTCTTCATTAATTTCAAAATTTAAACTACCTGGTAAACTCTTTATCATATGTAGCATTTTAGAATCATCAAGTATATGTTTTAATTTATCATCAGATATTTTCTTATCAAAAACAATATTTTCTTTTATAGTTCCTTCAAACAACCAAGTATCTTGTAAAACCATTCCAATTAATTTTCTATATGAAGTTTTATCTAAATCTCTCACACTAATACCATCAATTAAAATATCACCTTCATATGTATTATAAAATCCCATCAATAAATTAACTATAGTTGTTTTTCCAGCACCAGTTTTTCCTACAATAGCTACCTTTTCTCCTTTATTAATTTTTAAATTAAAGTTTTTAAGAACAGGTTTACCAGGAGTATAACTAAAATTAACATTTTTAAACTCAATACATGAATTAAAAGCCAAATGTTCTAAATCACCATTCTTTTCTTCCTCAAGTTCAAGTATTTCATAAACTCTATCTACAGAAGCAATAGCCATTTGTAAATTAGATACAACTTGAGCAATTGTATTAACTGGCTTATTAAAATCTTTCATATATTGTATAAAAGATTGAATAGCTCCAAGTCTTAAATTACCCCTAATTACAGAAATACTTCCCACTCCTACTACAGCAATATAACTTAAATTACATATTAACTTATTAAAAGGAACAGCTAAACTACTATAAAAACTACTTTTAAAGCCATATTTTGCTAATTCAGCACTTACCTTATTAAATCTCTTATTAAAATATTTTTCTTTATTAAATGACTTAATAACATCACTATTCGTAACACTCTCTTCTACAAAAGCATTAACATTTCCAATAGCTTTTTGATTAAGTTCAAAATATTTTTGAGTCTTTCTAATCACTATACTAAGCAATAAATATGTAAGAGGAATTACTGTTATAGCTATACAAGCAAGCAAAGGATCAATAACAAACATCATAGCAACTATACCAATGATCAAAGAAACATTATAAACCAAATCAGGTATTATTTGAGTAATATTATCAGTTAATCTTTCAACGTCATTAGTTATCTTACTAATAATATCACCTTTCTTAATCTTATCAAGCCTTGAAACCTTAATTCTAAATATTTTAGACATTAATTTACGTCTTAAATCATAACCAATTTTTTGACCCAAATCACTTGCTAAATAACTCTTAAAATATGTACAAATAGCATTAATAATATAACAACATAATACTAAAAATAATATTTTACTCAAATAAGAATAATTAAATCCTATCCCTTTACTAATAGAATCATATAAACTATCAGTAGCATAACCTAAAAAGTAAGGAGCAATTGAACCAAATATTGCAGCTAAAATACAAAATATAACAATCAAAATATAAGATTTTCTATATTCCTTTATTATTTTAAATGTTTTAGAAATAACCTCTTTCAAAGTAGGCGCATTATCTTCTTTTCTTTTCATTTTGACACCTCCCTCTTTTGAGATTCAATGAATTCATTAAATACTTTGCTAGTATTAACTACATCAAGATAATTACCAACCATCTCAATCTTACCTGATTCAATAACAATTATCTTATCAAAACCATTCAAATTACTAACTCTTTGAGTAATTAATATTATCATCTTATCTTTATATAATTTATATATAGATTCTCTTATTCTTTTATCAGTAATATAATCAACAGAAGATAATGAATCATCTAAAAGTAAACATTCTCCTCCACTTAACAATGCTCTAGCAATAGACATTCTTTGTCTTTGACCACCACTTAAATTAATTCCTGATTGAAATAATTCATAATTGTATCCTTCTTCATTCTTTTCAATAAAATCCATAATTTGAGCATTACTCAATGCCTCATCTAAATTACTAGAGTTAATCTTCTTATCAAAAGATAAATTTTCTCTAATTGTTCCCTTAAATAAAGAATTATTTTGTGGAGTATATGCAAATATATTTCTTAATGATTTAATATCATATTCACGAATATCTATTCCATTAATAAATATTTGACCACTAGTAGGTTCAATATGTCTTAAAAGTAAATTAACTATTGTAGTCTTGCCACATCCACTAGATCCAATAATACCTACTTTTTCACCTTTAATTATTTTAAAACTAATATTTTTAAGCATATCATCATGAGCATTTTCATATTTAAAATAAACATTCTTAAATTCAATACTCTCTAAAGAATTAAGTTTTATTTTCCCTTCATTAACAATCGCAACTTCTACATTTAATACTTCATTTATTCTTTTAAAAGATACCATAACTCTAGGTATATTTAATATAATAACAAGTAACATCAAAAAACTAGTTAACACAGTTGCTAAATATTGAATAAATGCCATCATTGAACCAATTTCTAGTGTTCCATTGCTTAAATATCTAGTAGATATATATACTATTATTATAGTAGCAACATTAATTATTAATATCATCACTGGTTGTACTAAATAAAGTATTTTATTAAGAAAAACATTCATTTCTCTATTATCACTATTTACTTTATCAAATCTTTTTTTAAAATAATCTTTTTTATTAAAAGCTTTAATAACTCTAATACCACTAAGTGCTTCACGAGAAGTAGCATTTAATTTATCTAAATATTTTTGTAACACTTCAAACTTAGGTGAAATATATGCAAATATAATTACAACAAGAAGCATCAAAATACTAACAGATATTATTACTATTGGAGCTAAAGCCGGTGCTTTAGAATATGCCATAATAGCCGCACCTATCCCCATAATCGGAGCAAATATTATAAGTCTTAATCCAAAAGAAAAAGTAGAAGTTATATTACTAACATTATTAGTACTACGAGTTATAAGCGTAGATGCTCCAAACTCATCAATTTCCTTTTTACTAAATCCACTTATCTTTTTATATAAAGCTTCCCTTATATTATATCCATATTGATTAGAAAACTTAGATGTAGAATATATAACTAAAATATTAGATATTAAACATATAATAGTTATCACTAACATCTTTATAACTAAATTACTAATATACATTGTATCATTATTAGCAATACCAATATCAACTATATTACTCATAATATTTGGAAGTTCAAGTTCACAATATACTTGAACAACACAAAATATTGCCATAATTACAATATATTTAATTAACCCCTTCATTAATCTTATTACTTTCATAATTCCTCACATTATCATATTAATTATTTCATTCATAACATATATTTTACTTGGATTTATAAATAAATAATCATCTTTAATAATTATATATTTATTTTTAATTGCTTCATCCAATTTAAAAGCTTCATCTATTTTTCTATTATATTTCCTTTCAAATTCACTTATAGAAACACCTTTTAATTTTCTAAGTCCAAGAATAAGCTCATTTTCCATTTCTTCTTGATTAGAAACAAGCAATTCATTAAATCTATATTCTTTATTTAAATATTTATTAAAACTTCTAGTATTTTCATACCTCATACCATTTACATATCCAGTAGCCCCAAGTCCAAAACCATAATATTCTTGATTATTCCAATATGTCAAATTATGTTTACTCATCTTACCATTTCTAGCAAAATTACTTACTTCATAATGTTCATAACCTTTTTTTCTTAACTTCTTACATATATATTTATACATTTTAAAATCAAGATTCTCATCAATAGGTTTAATTCCTTTATTATATAATGCAGTATGTTCCTCAATAATTAATGAATAAGTACTAATATGATCAACATCAAGTTTTAATATATTACTTATATCACTCTTTAAAATAAACATACTTTCTATTGGAAGAGCATATATTATGTCCACATTAATATTATCAAAGCCATATGATTTAGCTAGCTTTATCTTATCAAATATATCTTTTTTATTATGCTTTCTATTTAAAAACTTTAAATTATTTTTATTAAAACTCTCTACTCCAATACTAATTCTATTAACACCATGACTTTTTAATACATATAAAAGTTCTTCATTTATATCATTAATATTACATTCAAAAGTAAATTCATAATCATTACTTAATTTAAAAAGTCTTAATACATTAAATAATTTTCTCAAAAGATCACTATTCAAACTAGAAGGAGTTCCACCTCCAACATATAATGTTTTAATAGTTTCACCTTCATAATATTCAAGTATTTCACTTTTTAGAGTTTCAATATATTTTTCTGCCCAAGGATTACTATATAAAAACTTACAAAAATCACAATAAGAACATATACTATTGCAAAATGGAATATGAACATAAACACTTCTCATATAATTACCTCATTATAATTATATCAATCTATATATTTTTTTTCAATGAAAAAAGGGATTTTCAAACCCCTTTTAATTATTACGTTTTAATGTCTTTTTATATGCATAATATTCTTCTAATTGTTTATTATATTTATCAAAACGATTTGCTTCTTCATTTTGTTTTTGCTCTTCTTCTACTCTAGTAACATATGGATGACTATATCTAAAATAATCACATGAATCATTTGATTTTTTACTAGTAGGGACAAAATTACCATTAGAATCTAAAGTATATTGTGGACGAGTACAAATATCATTTAATCTTCCAGGATTATATGTTCTAATTATTTTGTCATTTCTTGCTTTTCTTATTGCTTTTGCTTCAATTTGTCTTACTCTTTCACGAGTTATACCAAGTTCTTTTCCAACTTCTTCAAGAGTCATAGGCTGACCAGTTAAAATTCCAACTCTAGCCTTTAAAATATACAATTCTTTTTTATTTATTTTAGGTGAATTTTCAATAGCTTCCATAAAAGAACTTAAATAGTCATTCCAATCAAATTCTTCATATTGTTCAGAATCAGAAGCAATAAAATCACCCAAATAAGAATCTTCTTCTTCACTATTAACAGGAGAATCTAAAGAAACAATATTATCCATTTTACTTAAACAAAATCTAATATGATCTTCTTTAAGACCAGTCACTTCTGATAATTCAGAAACGCTTGGCTCATAAGGATGAGATATCATCCATTCACCAAATGCTTTTTTAATTTTTATCATATTTTCATGTAAATGAACAGGTATTCTAATTGTTCTAGATTGATCTGCTATAGATCTAGTAATAGATTGTCTTATCCAAGATGTTGCATAAGTGCTAAACTTATAACCTTTTTTAACATCAAACTTTTCAATTGCTCTCATTAATCCAAGATTTCCTTCTTGTACTAAATCTTCAAAAGATAAACCACGACCAGTATATCTTTTAGCAATACATATAACTAATCTTAAATTATAATAAACAGCATCTTCTTTTGCTTTTTCATCACCATTAGCAACTTTAGTAAATAACTCACGTTCTTGATCAGCATTTAAAACTTCAGCAGGTAATTCTTTTATATATAAATTAACTATATCTAAATCATTACCTTTATTATGTGAATGCATACCAACAGCATATCTTGAAGGACTATATTTATTTTCATCTTGAGAATTTAAATCATCATCAACTCCAAGTTTTTCATCATCACTTTCATCTTTTTCAACATCTTCAGCATTAATTTGCATTAAATATTTAACATAATCGTTACTACATACACTTCTAGTTTTTTTACTAGACATTAAAGAATCAACCATATTCTTTACTTTATCATTAGAATAATATAAATCAAAAGCACTATCAATGTCTATAACAAGATTTTTTTCACCTAATAAATTAACAAGTCCTTTATAATTAGATAATTGAACTGCTAACCCTCCATCGTTAAAATTTTTATTAACATAACTTGAAACTACATCAAAAACATTATCTTTCATAATATTTGAAACCCCCTTTTCAAAGTGATTAGATTATAACACATTTCATAAAAAAAGTCAACATAATATAAAATCCACTAGAGTAACATATGATTAGTTTATGATAATGTCTTAAGTAATGGCATTTGAAAATGTCTCAAA
>CAZBAZ010000024.1:17144-18498 GCA_964490375.1 uncultured Clostridium sp. | reverse complement strand
ACAAGGTGCAGAATATACAAATGGGCAGTACACTTATAGATACAAACAAGAAGGTAAGTATTCTATGCTTGATTTAATTTGGGGAAATATAAGCGAAGATGGATGGGGAGTACAGCTTACTGATAAAACAAGTACAAATGCTGTAACAAGTAATTTATGTACATATATTAATGATAAACCTATAGTTTCAATGGAAGCAATGTTTACTGGAAGTGCAGCTACAACACTCGATGTAAGTAGTTTTAACACATCAAATGTAACTGATATGTATTCAATGTTTAGTAATAGTGCTGCGACAGAAATCAAAGGTTTAGAAAAATTTAATACATCAAAAGTAACTAATATGGGCCATATGTTTTTTTATAGTAAAGCTACAACACTCGACTTAAGTAACTTTAACACATCAAATGTAACTGATATGCGTTCTATGTTTTCATGTAGTGCTGCAACAAGAATAAAAGGTTTAGAAAAATTTAATACAAGCAAAGTTACTTATATGAATCAAATGTTTTATAATAGTGCAGCCACAACACTAGACTTAAGTAGTTTTAATACATCAAAAGTAACTGATATGAGTTATATGTTTTATAATAGTACGGCTACAACTGGTTATGCTAGAAATAATGAAGAAGCAACTAAATTTAATGCTACTTCTGGAAAACCTTCTACTTTAGTATTTACTGTTAAATAGATCAAAATAAATCCTATAATAAGGAATATTAATTTTAATGAACAAATACATTTAGATTTTGATATATAATAAAAAGACTAGTGATTGCATTAAAAATTTTATAAAGTAGTTTTGAAAATAAAATTATTAGGGAAAATAAAGTAACATTTGTTATTTTATTTTTTTAATAGCATAGATTTTAATAAAGATATTGAAAAAATAATATTTTGATGATAAAATTATTGTAAGAATAAGGAGGATATGTATGATTGATATTTTAGTTCAATATAGATGGGTGTTTTTAGTTATTGCAATTGTTCTTTTATTTGCTATTATAGGTTTTATTGTACTTGGAAATAAGAAAAAGAAAGAAGAAGAATCAAAACCTAAAGAGGTAACTCCAATTGATCAAACAAAGGAAAATGCTGCTCCATCAAATGTGTCAAATGCACCAACAGGTGGTGATATTCCAACAAGTGCTACTCCAAGTTTAGCTAGTGAGCTTGCATCAACAACACCAGAAAATTTTAATGTATTTGCATCTGGCAATGAAACTGATAGTATGATTTCTAAGCCTGAGGAAGTTGCAAAACCTGAGGAACCAACTTTGGTTATCAATGACCCAAGTACTGCACCTCAAATGATTGCTCCAGTTACACCTCAAATGACTGCTCCAGTTACACC
>CAZBAZ010000024.1:0-17044 GCA_964490375.1 uncultured Clostridium sp. | reverse complement strand
TGCTCCAGTTACACCTCAAATGACTGCTCCAGTTACACCAGAGGTTTCAACTCAAGCAGTAGAAGCTCCTACTATGAATAATAATATTTCTGCACCAGTTACACCAGAGACTCCTGTAGTACAATCAAATAATGTTAATTAAAAAGGATTTATTTCCTTTTTATTTTGGTATTGAATTTTTATATAAAATTTGATATTATCTTACTGAAAGACGAGTAAAATATATATTATTTTGTAGAGAGTTAGTGTTAGGTGAAAACTAATAAATGATTATATTTGAAGCTACTTTTATTATTGAGTTAATAGCTCACGTGTTTAAAGCGTTAATTTAATTAGAGTTAAATAAAGGATGGTACCGTGCATAAGCACTCCTTGTGCTGTTCTTTTTTTATTTGAGAGGTAATTATGAAGGAAGATGTATTATTAAAACTAATTTCTGCTAATAAAAAAGAAAATAATAAAATTAATAAAGCTATTGATAAAGCAATTAAAAAAAATGATTTTGAACTTTTAGATAAACTTAGAGATAAAGAAAGAGAAATAAATGAACGTTCTTTTCAATTATATGAAATGATTGCGCCATTTAAATGTAAAACTAGTGTTGATAAAAAAATTGGATTATTAGAAATAGAAAAGTTTAAATACTATATTTATTCTTTTGAGCATGAAAAGATAGTCGGAACTATTGAATATAAAGATACTACTCTTGGTTCAGAAGATGTTGGTTATAAAATATTTTCTGATTATAGAAGGCAAGGTTATGCATCAAGTGCTCTTAGAATATTATGTAGAGAATTATATTCTCGTGGAATTAGAAGCTTTACTGCATCTATTGATAATAGTAATGTTGCTTCGATTAAAACTATTAAAAATGTAGATCCTGAAGTTGTATCTGCGAATAATGTTAGAATAGTTTTTAGAGTAGATACGCAAAAAATATTTGTTGAAGAAAAAATGGAGGAAATGAAATAATGAATATTAAAGATTTATATATTAATTTTTTTGTAAGTAAAGGACATAAACAAATACCAAGTGCGCCGGTTGTACCTGAAAATGATCCTAGTGTTCTTTTTAATACTGCTGGTATGCAACCATTAATTCCATATTTAATGGGACAAACACATCCTTATGGAACTAGACTTGTTGATTATCAAAAATGTATTAGAACTAATGATTTAGATAATATAGGTGATACTTATCATCATACATTTTTTGAAATGCTAGGTAATTGGTCATTAGGTGATTATTTTAAAGATGAAGCTATTGGTTGGAGTTTTGAATTTTTAACAAAAGTATTAAATATACCAGTTGAAAGACTTGCTGTTACTGTTTATGCTGGTAGTGATAATATTCCATTTGATGAAGTATCTTATAATAAATGGTTAAGTTTAGGAATTAGTGAAAAAAGAATTGCTAAGACTGTTAATGATAATTTTTGGATAGCTGGTGAAACTGGACCATGTGGACCTGATTCTGAAATGTTTTATTGGAGAAGTAATGACCCAATTCCTGAAACTTTTGATACAGAAGATGAAAGATGGGTTGAAATTTGGAATGACGTTTTCATGCAATATAATAAAGATGAAAATGGTAATATAACTGAACTTCCAAAAAAGAATGTTGATACAGGAATGGGAGTAGAGAGAACTACTGCTATACTTGAAGGAGTAAATGATAATTATTTATCTAGTATATGGAGTGATGTTATTGATTTAATTAGTGAAATATCTAATTTACCATATGAAGGCAATGAAAATAGTATGAGAATCATTGCTGATCATGTTAGAACAAGTGTATTTATTAGTGCCGATCCTGCAGGTGTAAAACCTAGCAATGTTGGACAAGGATACATACTTAGAAGATTAATTAGAAGAATGATTAGACATGCTAAAAAATTAAATATTGATATTTCTAGTGATTGGGAACAAAGATTAGCTAAATTAATTATTCAAAAATATAAAAAATATTATAGTGAATTATGTGAGAATGAAAATGTTGTTCTTGAAGTATTAAAAAATGAAAAAGAAAAATTTAATAGAACTTTAGAAAAAGGTTTAAGAGAATTTGAAAAAGTTGCTTCTAGAAATGATAATATTGATGGACAAACTGCTTTTCATTTATATGACACTTATGGTTTTCCAATTGAATTAACAATTGAACTTGCTAAAGAAAGAAATATGAGTGTTGATGAAGAAGGATTTAAGGAAAAATTTAAATCTCATCAAGAACTATCAAGGACAGCAAGTGCTGGACAATTTAAAGGTGGATTAGGTGGACATAGTGAAATTGAAACTAAATATCATACAGCAACTCACTTATTAAATGCTGCTTTAAAAGTTGTAGTTAATGAGTCTGTTCATCAAAAAGGAAGTAATATTACTAGTGAAAGAATGAGATTTGATTTTAGTTGTGATCATAAATTAAGTGATGAAGAGAAAAAGACAACTGAAGACTTAGTTAATAAATGGATTAGTGAAGGCTTAGAAGTTAAATGCGAGGAAATGAAAAAAGAAGACGCTATTAATAGTGGTGCTGAATGTATGTTTATTGAAAAGTATCCTGATGTTGTAACAGTTTATACTATTGGGTCTATTTCTAAAGAACTTTGTGGAGGACCACATGTTAAGAATACTTGTGAGCTTGGACATTTTAGAATTACTAAAGAAGAAGCAAGTTCAGCAGGTGTTAGAAGAATAAAGGCTGTACTTGAATAGATGAAAGAGAATATTTAATTAGACATTCTGCTCCTTTTGTTAAAATTAAATATAGAGGTAAAATACCATTTAGTGAATCTAGTTAGAATATGATTTTGTCTGTTGAAGGTGAAAAGAATGCTTCTAAGTTATGCAATATTCAAGAACTAAATGATGTTGATGTTGTTTATTCTAGTAATTCATCAAGAAGTATTGAAACCGCTAAATATGATGCTGAAAAAAATAATTTAGAGTTAATTGTTGATAATAGATTAAACGAAAGAGAATTTGGTATTACATATATAGATGAATTACCTGAAGATATTAATTATAATCAATTTAGGGATGAAAACTATAAATTAGAAAATGGTGAATCTTTAAAAGAAGTAAATAAAAGAATATATAATTTATTAAATGAAGTGAGGGGAGAAAGAATAGTTTTTTGTATTCATGGAGTGATACTTATGAGTTATTTACAAACTATTTGTGATGTTAGCTTTAAAGATGATAAGTTTAAAGTGTCATTTAATGGTAAAGAAATAATGAATGGTATTATGAGCAATCCTGATGTATTTAAGATAGTTTTTGATAATGATAGAGTTATTGACATACAAAGAATAAATGTTATCTGATACTTATAAAAGATTTATTAAAGAAAAGTTATAATGCTTTTCTTTTTTATGATATAATTTTATGGGAAGTGAAGCAAATGAATTTTTATGATTTTACACAGGAAGAATTAGAAAACTATTTAATAGAAAATGGATTTAAAAAATATAATGCTACTCAAATAATAGAATGGGTTTATGAAAAGAAAATAACTGATTTTAACCTAATGACTAATTTAAGTAAAAAACTTATTTCTTTTTGTGATGAAAATATTAAATTTGAAGAGTTAAATGTAATTAAAGTTGAAAAGAGTCCTCTTGCTAATAAATATCTTTTAGAATTATCAGATCATAATAAAATAGAATGTGTACTTATGAATCATGATTATGGATATTCATTATGTGTTTCAAGTCAAGTTGGATGTAATATGGGATGTTCTTTTTGTGAGAGCGGAAGACTTAAAAAGGTAAGAGATTTACGTTTAAGTGAATTAGTGTCTCAAGTATTATGTGTAAGTAAATATGAAAATATTAGAATAGATTCTATAGTTGTTATGGGTATAGGTGAACCATTTGATAACTTCGAAAATATTAAAAGATTCATTAAAGCTGTAACTAATAATAAAATGATTAATATAGGGCAAAGACATTTGACTATTTCTACTTGTGGACTTGTACCTAAAATTTATGAATTTGCTGACCTTGAAACTGGTGTAAATTTAGCTGTTAGTTTGCACGCGCCTAATAATGAAATTAGAGATAAAATAATGAAAGTAAATCATGCATATAAAATAGAAAAAGTTATGGAAGCATTAGATTATTACATTAAAAAAACTAATAGAAGAGTTACTATAGAATATATAATGTTAGAAGGAATAAATGATAGTGATAAGTGTGCTTATGAGCTTGCATCTCTTGTAAAAGGTAAACTTATGTATGTGAATTTAATACCTTATAATGAAACATCTAATTTTACAATGAAAAGAAGTAATGACTTTAAAATAAAGAGTTTTTATGATATACTTAAAACGAATAATGTAAATGTAACAATAAGAAAAGAAATGGGTGGTAATTTATCAGCTGCCTGTGGACAACTTAGAGCTAACAATATGGAGGAATAATATGAAGGCATTTTATCAAACTGATGCTGGTAAAGTAAGAAGTCACAATGAAGATTCAGTAACAATTATTAAAAATTTAAATGATGAATATTTAGTAGTAGTTGCTGATGGTATGGGAGGACATAAAGCAGGTGAAGTAGCTAGTTCTTTAGTAGTTGGTGAACTTGGAAAGAGATTTTCTGAATTATCAAGTATCGGAAGTAAAGAAGAAGCTGTTATTTGGTTAAAAGAAATTATTGATGAAATAAATGTTAAAATATTAAGATATGCTGAAGAACATGTTGATGCGAATGGTCTTGGTACTACTTGTGTTTGTGCAATATTAACTAAGGATTTTCTTATTTTTGGAAACATAGGTGATTCTAGTGGATTTGTATTTAAGAAAGGAAAATTATATAAAGTTACTAAAGATCATACACTTGTTAATATGCTTTTAGAGAATGGTGAATTAACTGAAAGTGCAGCTATGACTCATCCTCAAAAGAATGTATTAATGAGAGCTCTTGGTGCAGCAGAAACTATTGATATGGATATTTTTGATGTCGAAAGAGATGTTGATGGTGTATTCTTATGTAGTGATGGTTTAACAAATATGTTAACTGTAGAACAAATTGAAAAAGTATTAAATGATAAAGAACTTGATTTACAAGATCAAGTAGGAAAAATGATAATGAAGGCAAATATGCGTGGGGGAACAGATAATATTACAATAGCATGTATTAGATTCGGTGGTGAATAAGTGTGATAGTTAAGGGTTCTATTATAAATGATAGATATCAAATAATTAAGACATTAGGTGAAGGCGGAATGGCTAATGTTTATTTAGCCCATGACAATATATTAGATAGAAATGTAGCAGTTAAAGTTTTAAGAGGAGATCTTGCTAATGATGAAAAGTTTGTTAGAAGATTTCAAAGAGAAGCATTATCTGCTTCTAGTTTAAGTCATCCTAATATTGTTGAAATGTATGATGTTGGTGAAGATGATGGTCAGTATTATATTGTTATGGAGTATGTTGATGGTAAGACTTTAAAACAAGTTTTAAAACAAAGAGGTCATTTATCAATTACTGAGGTAGTTGATATTATGCTTCAATTAACAGATGGTCTTGCTCATGCTCATGATGCTTATATAATTCATAGAGATATTAAGCCTCAAAATATTATGATTTTATCTAATGGAATGATAAAAATAACTGATTTTGGAGTAGCTACTGCATTAAATTCTACTCAACTAACACAAACTAACTCAGTTATGGGTACAGTACATTATTTGCCACCAGAACAAGCTAATGGTAAAGGTTCTACTGTTAGAAGTGATATTTATTCTATGGGAATAATGATGTATGAATTATTAACAGGCTTAGTTCCATATAAAGGTGAAAGTGCTGTTGAAATAGCATTAAAGCATTTAAGAGAACCTCTTCCAAGTGTTAGAAAGGCAGATCCTACAATTCCTCAATCTATTGAGAATGTAATTATTAGGGCTACTGCAAAAAATCCTAAAAATAGATATACTGATGCAAGAGAAATGCATGAAGATTTAAAGACTGCGTTAGATGATTCTAGAAAAGATGAAAAAAGGTGGGTATATAAATATCCTGAGAATGATTTAGAAGAAACTAAAAAGTTAGATGATGATTTAAAGGATCTTGAAAAGCAAGAACAAATAATTAAAAAGAAAAAAGAAATAGAGTTAGAAAAAGAAGAAATGGCAGAGAATAAAAAATCAAATAAATTATTAATTATTTTAGTTAGTATTTTTACGGCTATTATTTTAACTATTACTGTTACGATGACAATATATTTTAAGAAAAGTGAAGTTAAAAATGTTATGATTCCTGATGTAAGTAATATGAGTGCTAAAGATGCTTCTAATGAACTTACTGATAAGGGATTTGAAGTTGTGACTGAATATAAGTATATTTCTAGTAGTACTATTGAAGAGGGAAATGTTGTAAAGACTAGTCCTGAAATTGGTACTAAAAGAAAGTCTGGTACTAAAATAACATTATATTTAAGTTCTGGGGAAGGTAAATATATTGTAGAAGATTTTACTGGTGAAAATTATTTAGTTGCTAAAGGTAAAATTGAAGCTCAATGTGAGTGTAATGTTGCAATTGAAACTGAAAAAGTTGAAGAAGGAAAAGATGTTAAAGAAGATACTGTTTTAAAAACTGTTCCTGCAGCAGGCGAAGCTAGTAAACTAGGTGATCAAATTAAGATAATTATTCCAGAAGTTGAATATAAATATCCTGATTTTACTAATGGATATACTATTGAACAAATTGAAGAATTTGCATCAAAACATGAATTAAAACTAGAATATAAATATCAAGAAACTACTAGTGTAGCAGAGGGTACAATTTTAAAGCAAAGTAGAGCAGCTGATTCTATTGTTGCTCCTGGTGTAACTCTTGTAATTACAATTGCTCAATCACCTGAACCTACAGAAGAGGAAACTACACAAGAAGGTGAAACGACTGAAGACAATGGAATGGATTAGTCTTAATAATGGGGGAAAAATGAATGGTAAGATAATATGCGTTAATGCTGCAATACATAAAGTATTACTTGAAAATAATACAATAATAGATACTAAAGTAAGAGGAAAATTAAGAAATGATAAAGTTCATCCGGTAGTTGGTGATAATGTAATCGTTAATACACAAACTAAAACTATTGAGAAAGTTGAATCTAGGAAAAATTATTTAGAAAGACCACTTATTTCTAATATAGATAAATTACTTATAGTGATGAGTACATCTATTCCAGTATTTTCTTCTTACTTAATAGATAAGTTTTTAGTGATAGCTTTTGCTAATAAGATTGAACCTATTATTGTTATTACTAAAACTGATATGATTAGTTTAAAAGAAAAAACTGATATTAAAAAATATATTAGTTATTATAGAAAACTTGGTATTAAAGTTTATATAAATACTAGTGTTAGTAAAATAAAGAATGAATTTAAGGATTCAGTTGTTGCTTTATGTGGTCAGACAGGAAGTGGAAAGTCTAGTTTATTAAATAGAATTGATGCATCACTTTCATTAAAGACTGGAGAAGTTTCACTTAGTTTAGGAAGAGGTAAACATACTACTAGACTTGTTGAATTATTAGAAGTAAATGGTGGGCTTATTGCTGATACACCTGGATTCAGTTCCTTGGAAATAAATATTCCAAGAAAAGATATTAAAAAGTATTATCCTGATTTTAATAAACCTTGTAAATATAGATCTTGTTCTCATGTTAAAGAAGATGGTTGTGAGATTATTAATCTTGTAAAAAAAGGTAAAATTCCTGAATGGAGATATGAAAATTATATTAAGTTTATGGAGGAAGTTAAATCATGAAAGTAGGAGTGTCAATATTATCTTCTAGTATTAAAGCAGAAGATATAGTTAAAAAGTTAAATGGAAGTGTGGCTGAATATATTCATGTTGATATTATGGATGGAAAGTTTGTTCCAAATAAAACATGGTCATATAGTGAAATTAAAAAAATAGTTAGTTATTCTTCTTTACCTTTAGATGTTCATTTAATGGTTAAAGATCCTGCTAAGTATATAGAAGATTATGCTTTATTAAATACTTCTAATATAATATTTCATTATGAAGCTGTGAAGGATATAGAATGTATGATTTCTTTAGTAAAAGAATATGGATTAAAAGTTGGTATTGCTATAAATCCAGATACTAGTGAAGAAGTATTGTTTCCATATTTAAAAGATATAGATGTAGCTCTTGTTATGAGTGTTGTGCCTGGTAAGAGTGGTCAATCTTTTATAGAAAGTACTCCATCTAAAATTAAAAATTTAAAGAATGAAATTATTAGACAAGGAGTTAAAACTATAATATCTGTTGATGGAGGTATTAATAATGAAACTGGTCTTTTGTGTAAAGAAGCTGGTGTTGATATGTTAGTTTCTGCATCATATATTCATAAAGATATTATTAATAATATAAAAGTTCTTAAAGATTTATAGTATATTTTAAATAATATTATGCATAATATATAGTGGTGAATGATATGTATAATAGTTATTTAAAAAAGATGAAATTTATTAATACTATGTATGAAGAATATATACCTCCTGAAGAGGAAGAATTTAATAGAATAGAAAAATATAGATAGCATGCTTATTGGCATGTTTTTATTTATATGATAAAATGAATATGGTGAAGAATATGAATAAGAAAATGTTTTATATTATTTTGTTTGCTCTTGTTTTTATGCTTGGATTATTTACATTATTTAGTAATTTAGGTAAAGAAAAAAATAATAAATTAGATGAAGAGGAAATTATTGAAGATAAATATATATCAAAAGATTATTTAATTGATGAAAATGAAATAAGTGATGAAATTAAAGTTAATATAAATAATAATAGTATTAAAACGTTTGAATTAGAAGAAATGGATAAACTAGGTGATAATATTAAGTTTGGTATATACAAATATATTATTAATGATAATATCAAATATTTAGTTGACTTAAGAAGTGATACTAAAAAAGCAAATATTTATTTTGAAAATAAACTTATAGCAAGTTATGAATGTGAAAAATATGGTTTAACTCTAATATCTAATTATGGCGAACATTATATTTTAAGTGAACAAGTAGAGTTTTATAATAATAATTATATTATTGATGGGAGTGGTAAAATTAAATATATGTTTCATGGAACATTTACTTATGATGAAGAAAATAATTATTTAAATATATTTGAAATGGATTATGAAAATGAGGTTTTAAAAATATATCATTTTGATTTAAATAAAAATGATTATAAAAAGCTGGATTTTTCTTTAGAATATGATTATTGTAGTGATGAGGTATCTAAAAAGTATAATATGATATTTTGTTTTGAATAAAGTGAAATTGTTTCACTTTTTTTCTTTTGTTTGATATAATAATTACGAAATAGAAAGAAGGAAAAAATATATATGAAAATATTAAGTGTTAATGCAGGTAGTTCTTCTTTAAAATTTACATTATATGAAATGCCTGAAGAAGAATTATTAATTAGTGGTTATATTGAGAAAATTGGTTTAAAAGATAGTTTTTGGACTACTAAAATTAATGGAAAGAAGATTAAAGGAGAAAAACCTTTAAAGAATCATAAAGAGGCTGTTCAAGTATTAATTGATGAATTATTAAATAATAAGGTTGTTGAATCATTAGAGGAAATTAAAGGTATTGGACATAGAGTTCTTCATGGTGGTGAAAAGTATTCTGATTCTGTATTAATTACTGATGAGGTAATTGAAGATATTAAGGAATTAACTAAACTTGGACCTCTTCATCATCCAGGTAATTTAGCTGGTATTGAAGCTATGAGAAAGGCTTTACCTGAAGTACCAATGGTTGCTGTTTATGATACTGCTTTTCATCAAACAATGCCTAAAGTAAATTATATGTATCCTGTACCAATGGAATGGTATACTGAATATGGTGTACGTAAATATGGTTTTCATGGAACAAGTCATAAGTATATTACTTTAAAAATGAAAGAAAAATTAGGTAAAGATGATGTTAATCTAATTGTTTGTCATATTGGTAGTGGTGCTAGTATTAGTGCTATTAAAGAAGGTAAATGTTATGATACTACAATGGGTATTACTCCATTAGATGGTTTAATGATGGGTACTAGAAGTGGTGCTATTGATCCTTCAATTCTTGAATATGTTTCTAAAGAATCTGGACGTTCACTAGAAGAATTAACAAATGATTTAAATAAGAAGAGTGGATTATTAGGTATATCTGGTTTTTCTGATTGTAGAGATGTTGAAGCTGCTCGTGAAAATGGAGATGAGAATGCTGCTTTAGCATTAGATATGTATTATGATAGAATTGCTAAATATATTGCTGAATATTATATTAAATTAGAAGGAAAAGTTGATTCTATAGTATTTACTGCAGGTGTTGGTGAAAATGGAGTAGAAGCTAGAAAAGAAATTATTAAAAGAGTTAATTGTTTAGGTATTTATTTAGATGAATCTAAAAATGATAAGATTGCTTCATATAAAGATGAATGTGAAGGAATAATTTCTACTGATGAGTCTGATGTAGTTGTAAGAGTTTTACCAACTAATGAAGAAATAATGATTATTAAAGATACATATAATCTCGTAAAATAGAAAAGAGAAGGTAATGAATAATATTTATAAATCAATTTATAATGAAATTAAAAGATATAAAAAAATATATATTGCTAGACATATAGGACCAGATCCTGATGCTTTTGGAAGTCAAATGGCATTAAAAGATTCTATAAAAATTACGTTTCCTGATAAAGAAGTGTATGCTGTTGGAACAACTGTTTCAAGATTTAAATATTTTGGAAAAGTAGATAAGGTTAATTCTTATGACTATGAGAATTCTTTATTAATTGTAGTTGATACTCCGGATGTGAAAAGAGTAGATATAGATGAATTTTTATCTTTTAAGCATGTTGTAAAGATTGATCATCATCCACTAGTTGATGTTTTTGGAGATGTTGAATATATAAGAGAAGATGCTAGTAGTGCTTCTGAATTAGTACTAGAATTATTAGAAAATTCTAAATTAAAATTAAATGAGAGTATTGCTAGTAAGATATTTATTGGAATAGTAAGTGACACTAATAGATTTTTATATAATACTAATGATAAAACATTTCTTACTGTGAGTAATCTTGTTAAAAAATATAATTTAGAAACTGACAAATTATATAATTTGGTGTATAGTAAACCATTAAGTGAAGTAAGATTAATGGGATATATTGCTTCTTCACTTAAGGTTGATAAATATGGATTTGCTAATATATGGATAGATGAAGACATAATTAATTCTTTTGGAGCAGATATAAGTGCTGCTTCTAATATGATTAATGATTTTAATAATATAAATGAAATTATAGTATGGACATTTGTTACTTATGATGCTAAGAATGCATTATATAAAGTAAATATAAGGAGTAGAGGTCCTGTAATTAATGAAATAGCTGCTAAATATAATGGCGGTGGTCATAAATTTGCAAGTGGTGTAAGAAATACTGATAAATCTCAAATTGAAGAATTATTAAAAGATTTATCTAATGCTTGTCGTGAATATTTAGAAAAGGATGATAAGAATGGAAATAGTTAGTGTAGAAGAACCAATTGTTGCTGTTAGAGTTAGTCAATATCCTGATGACAAAAAAAATGAATTTTTGATTCTTGGTAGAAGTAATGTAGGTAAAAGTAGTTTTATTAATACAATTATTAATAGAAAGAATTTAGCTAGAACTAGTTCTAAACCGGGTAAAACACAAACATTAAATTTTTATTTAATAAATAAAGAATTTTATTTTGTTGATGTTCCAGGATATGGATATGCTAATACTAATAAAAAACAAATTGAAAAGTTTGGTATTATGATTGAAGAATATTTAAAACAAAGACAAAATTTGAAACATGTTTTCTTATTAGTTGATTATAGACATAAACCTACTGAAGATGATATTTTGATGTATAAATTCTTAAAATATTATAATTTACCAGTAACAATTATTTGTACTAAATATGATAAAGTTAATCGTTCTGCTAGAATAAAACAAGATGAATTAATTAAAAATACATTAACTCCGGATTTAGGGGATGAAATATTAAATTTCTCTAGTATAACTAAATTTGGAAAAGATAGAATTTATGAAATTATAGAAAATATATTAAATAAAAATTCTTGATATTCAAGAATTTTTAATATATAATGGTTATAAAGAATAGAGGTTGTTATTTATGAATAAAAGGAATGGTTTTACTTTAGTGGAATTGTTAGTTGTAATTGCGATAATTGCGATTTTAAGTTTACTTGTAGTGCCTAGTGTTATAACAGTAAATAAGAACATTAATGAAAGACTTTATAACCAAAAAACTGATTATGTTGAGAGAGCTGCTGAATTATATGCATCTAATAAAGATGATATTTTTAATGGAGCAGAAGAAGTAAAAGTTTATGTTTATGAATTACTTGCTTCTAACTATTTAGAAGCTGATCAGACTGAAGGGTGTCCAGAAACTGATACATCTAATGCAAAAATTGGTAGTCCTACTGGAATTGAAGTAGAGGAAGCAAATAAATATGGTTGTATGATTAATCCAACTGATAAAACTAGTATGAATAATGATATGGTTATTTTAAGAAAGAAAAGTATTGGTGTAGTTGCTGAATTTGTTCCTGTTGGAAAGACCGATACTTCTACTACTATTAGTGATGACTCTGATACTTTAGTTAATACTGTTTGTAAATTAATTGGTAGTACTGGAGAAAACAGATTGTATGCTAAATGGGGTGATGGAGATTCTGATTATTGTTGGTGTAAAGTAAATAGTGATGATAAAGCTGTTTTATATAAAGCAAATGTAAAAAAAGAAGGTTCTGTTTATACAATTAATGGTGAAGGTATAGATGAAAGTGATCATCCAACTGCTTGTGTAATTTCTGGCTCTAATCCAAATAATTATTTAAAATATGGTAGTAGTAAAGCTAACTGGAGAGTTGTTGGACTATATGATTTAGATGGTACTATTAGTGCTAAGATGATTACTTTAGATCCAGTTGAAGATTAAAAAAAAATTACAATATTAAGTCTATTAATATTGTTTTTTTATGTTATAATTTTAATGGGAGAAAAAATATATGGAAGATTATTTTAAATATAGATTTGGTGATAATATTAATTTTAATCTTAATAATGGCGACTTTATATCTATAATTGGAAATACTAATGATTTGTTTGTATTTACTCTTTTATATGGTCATAAAGAGTGTAATCTTTTTGTAGGTGATAAAGAATTAAATCAAGAAAATAAAGATGAAATTAGAAGTAGAATGTGTGTTATACTTTATAAACATTTAAATATTTTTAGTGGTGAAACTGTAAGAGATGAAATTGCTTTTGGATTGGAAAGTTTAGCTATGAAAAAAGATGATATGACTAATTTGATTGAAAGTGAAAGTAGGCTTTTTAAAGTAACTTCTATATTAGATAGAGATCCTAATAGTTTAGGATTAAGTGATAAAGTTAAGATTAAAATATTATCTGCATTAATTATAAAACCTAAAGTTATTGTTATAGATAATTTATTAAGTGAACTTGATTATAATGATAAGATGTTAGTTTTAGATATTTTGGATGAGTTTAGAAATAAAGGGGGTATTGTAATTAATGTTACTAATGATATGGAAGAAACCTTATTTTCTGATAGGATAATAATTTTATATAATAAAAAATTAGTGTGTGATGGTAAAACTCTTAGTGTATTAAATGAAGAGAAATTATTAAAAAGACTTGGTCTTGGTTTACCATTTATTGTGGAGTTAAATAAATATTTGATGGATTATGGTATGATTGATAAATATTATTTAACTGATGAGAAATTGGTAGGTGCATTATGGAAATAAAGTTTGAACATGTGAGTTTAATTATAAATCAAGGTACTCCTCTTGAAAAAACTATATTAAATGATGTATCTTTTGAGATTAAAAATCCAGGTATATATGCATTTTTGGGTGCTTCTAATAGTGGTAAGACTGCTATTGGGGATTTGATTAATGCATTAATGACTCCTACTAAGGGAAGTGTTAAAGTAGGTAAATTTATAAATGATGGAAGAAGAATAAAAAATGTTAATAAATTAAGATTTGAAACTGGATATGTGTTTAGAAATCCATATGATATGTTTTTTAATAAGACTGTTAAAGAAGAAATAGAGTTTGGTATTAAATATTTTAAATATAAAATGGATAAGATGGCAATTAGAACAAGTGATGCTTTAAAACTTGTTGGTTTGGATGATTCATATCTGAAACTAAATCCTAAAATATTAACTTTGGTTGATGCTAAAAAAGTGGCACTTGCTTGTGCATTAGTTTGCAATCCTAGTATTATTATATTAGATGAGTTTACTAATGGACTTAATAATAAAGATAAAAGTGAGTTATTGAGATTACTTAGAATGCTTAAAAATAAATATAAAAAGACTATTATACTTTTAAGTAAAGATACTAATTTTTGTTATCAAATAGTTGATCAAGTATATATTATGAATTTAACTAAACTTGTTGCTAGTGGGAAAAAAGAATTACTTGAAGACAGTGATTTTATATCAAGAATTGGACTTGAAGTACCATTAATAGTAAAATTTGTAGATGAATGTCGTAGTAAAGGACATGAAATAAATTATTATTCTAATATATTAGATTTATTAAAGGGGGTTTATAGAGATGTATTCTAGAAATTCCTTTGGTTCTTATTATCCAATTAATTCTATAATTCACAAATTAAATCCAGTAATTAAATTAATTAATTTTTTGATAGTTATAGTTCTAATTATATTAAGTAATTCTATTTATGTTAATTCTTTTATATTAGGTTTACTTATTATAATGATGTTACTTAGTTATGTACCATTTAATTATTATTTTAAGACTTTTTGGTTTTTAAGATATATTTATATTTTAATTGCTTTTATTTGTGCATATTTTAGAACTTCTATGCAATTTTGTTTAATTTTAATAATGAAAATAGTTATAGTTGTTGAATATATTAATTTGCTTTCTTATACAACTAGTCCTCATGAGAGTGAATATGGTATTGAAAAGTTTTTATCTATGTTTAATATATTTTATTTACCTATATCTAAAATAGCTTTTAAAATTAATTCTATGCTTAGATATTATCCATTAATGTTAAGTGTTGAATATAATACTTTAAAGGCTGCTTCTAGTAGAGGAATTGATTATTATCATAGTAATATTATTAAAAGAGTTATTATTTTCTTAAAGTTACGTTCTAGTGTTCAAAGAAAAACTAAAGATAAAAGTAAAGAGATAAGATTTGCTAGTGAACTAAGATTATTTAATATAAAGAGAAAAAGAACTATTTATAGAAAAAATAAAGTTGGATTTACTGATATATTTTTATTATTATTTCATTTGTTATTTATATATGTATATTTAAGTGAAGTGGGTATGGTATGAGATATTTAGTTAATTTGAGTTATGATGGTAGTCATTATTATGGCTATCAAGTTCAAGATAATAAGCCTTCAATTGAAGGGGAAATAGAAAAGAATTTATCTAAAATATTTAATGAGAAAATTAATACTATAGGTGCTTCTAGAACTGATAAAGGAGTACATGCATATAATCAATATTGTCATTTTGATACTTTAAAATGTTTTAAAACTAAAAATTTAGTTCATAGTTTAAATTCTATGATTAGTGATGACATATATATAAAAAAAATTGTTAAGGTTAATGACGATTTTCATGCTAGATATAGTGTAGTGTCAAAAGAATATATATATAAAATTAATATTGGAGAGTATAATCCTATTGAAAAAAATTATTGTTTGCAATACAATAAGAATATAAGTAGAGAATTGTTAGACAATTTTGTTTTACTTATGAGTGGAAAGCATAACTTTAGAAGTTTTACATCTGATAATGATAAAGATAATTATGAAAGAGAATTAAAATTAGAATATAAAATAAGTAATAAAATATTATATTTAAAATTTAGTTCTAGTGGATTCTTAAGATACATGATTAGAAATATTGTGGGATTACTATTAGATATAAATGATGGCAAAAAAAATATGAAAGACATTAATAATATATTTAGTAGTGAAAATAGATGTAGTGCTGGAAGATGTGCTTCTCCAGTGGGGTTGTATTTGAATAAAGTAAATTATAAATAAGGAGTGGGAAAATGAATAAAAAGTTACTTGCTGGGATTATTGGGTTGTGTAGTATATATGTTTGTTTTGTTATTTATGCTTGCACTAAAATTTATATTGATGATAAAGATATGAGTGATATAGATTTAGTAGCGGCTTATGATAGTGATAAATATATAACTAAATCAACTGATTTTGGTGATGATATTAACAAAGATGAAAAAACAGATGATTCTTCTACTATAAAGGAAGAAGATAAAACTAAGACAGATGAAAGTGATAATAAAACTATTGAAAAAGAAGATGATGTAGAAGACGCTAATAAGTATTGTACTGAAAATAAACTTAATATTGCTAGAAAACTACAGGATTTTGAGTCTAAAGTTACATATTATCAAGAAACTAGTAAGATTAGTGATTTTAACTATTGTTTTTATGATACAAATATGACAGGTATAATTTATATTGCTGAAGCAGAAGATAAGAACCCTGTGTATGCTTATGATATTAATAAGGATATTGTATATAAAACTAATGAAAGTCATAATCTTTATACTGAAAGTAATGTTAGTTATTTAAATGCTTATTTGTATGGTGCCGAATTACTAAAGGATGTTAAATCAACTGGAAAAATACTTTTAGTTTCTGAAAAGACAGATGTTTTAAATTATACTGCTAGTGATACTATGGAATTTGTATTTGCTAATTGTATTAAAGGTGATAATGCTTGTACTTCAACTACATATTTATTTAATAATAAAGAGTATAGTGAAGTAGAAAGATATTTGGTTAACTTTGAAACTAAAAAGTATACTAAAGTTACTGAATAAACTATGGATTAATTCAAAATGAATTAATCTTTTCAGTAAATAAGAGTAAATAATTTTAATTATTCAAAATTAGATAAAATACATA
>CAZBAZ010000023.1:0-19339 GCA_964490375.1 uncultured Clostridium sp. | reverse complement strand
ATTTAAATAATTACTCTTCATTTTTGTGTGCAAATAGTCTGAATAGTTACAAAAAGTATAAAAAATATACAAAAAAACATTGAAAAATGTAAATAAATAGTGTAAAATACACAGTAATTTGCGATTCATTGTATATTTCTTATAAAAATGTGATATATTATAACAGAGGAGAGTGATAAAATGGAACCATATAAAGCAAAATACTTGCCTATACAATATAAGCTTGATAGAGAAACAATTAAGTTATTAGGACAAGCAAATGATAAATATGGGCAATATAAGTCGTTGTTAAAAATGTTTAAATTTGATCAAAAATATTTTTTAGATTCATTAGTTTTGGGTGAAAGTATTCGTTCATCAAGAATTGAAGGAACACAAATATCTCAAGATGACATGTATTATATGGATTATAAAGAATCAAATGATAGCATTAAAGAAGTTAAAAACTTAAAGCAAATGTTGGAATATGCAAATGAAAAATTGAAAGATAAAAATTTTAGTGTTGCAATGATAAATTCTATGCATAAAATTTTATTATCTGGAGTTAGAGGAGAAGATAAATCACCTGGAGAAGTTAGATCTATACAAAATTACATTGGACCAAAAGGCCTTGGAAAAGAAGGGGCGTCTTTTGTTCCACCAATTCCAGAAGAAGTTCCAGAATTATTAGAAAATTTAATGGATTATATGAATAATATGTATGATGATGAGTCTTTTATTAAAGTAGCTATTTCTCATGTTCAATTTGAATCTATTCACCCATATAAAGATGGTAATGGAAGAATGGGTAGAGCCTTAATGACTTTACAACTTGCTAAATTAAAAGATGATGAACCTATCTTATTTTTATCAGAAATTATTGAATTGTTTAAAGCAAACTATTATAATGCACTCAATGAATGTAGAAATGGAAATGTAGATGGATTTATTAGATTTTTCTTACAATGTGTAGTTGATCAATGTACAAGAAATATTGGTCGTATAGAAAAAATAAATAGAGTATATGATGAGGATGAAGAAATAATTAAGCAAAATATTAATGGCAGTATTGTACTTAAAATGCATCCATTAATGATGAAAAAAATTGTATTCACTGCTCAAGAAATGGCTGATGAACTTGATGTACATATTAATTCAATAAATAATATTTTAAATAAAATGGTAGAATTGAATATAGTTGTAAAAGAAAAAAAAGAAGGAACAAATAGAATTACATATAGATACATTAGAGTATATGATACGTTTGTAGAACAAATATAAAATTACAGTAAAATGCAAAATATTGTGAAAAAATCAAAAAAATTAAGGTTTTTTCACATTCTAATGTGTAAACAAAAAGGTCAGGAACTAATCCTGGCCTTCATTCATTTCATCTATTAAAGACGTTATATCACTTAGTGCATTAGAATATAAATGTGTATAAGTATTTAATGTTTCTTCAATTTTAGAATGACCTAAGAATTTGGAAACCATGTTAATACTTGCACCTTTATAAATAAGTAGTGAAGCACATGAATGTCTAAAATCATGAAGTCTTATTTGTTTAACACCAGCTTTAACACAATTATTATTTTTACGATTACAAAATTTGTTATTACTAGCAGGTGCTATATCACCAACTACAAAAATTTATCATTGAATCCAAATAGAATACCTTTATCGCTTTCTTTAAGCATTTTTAGGTCGTTTAAGAGAACTTTTGTTAAAGATAAGGATAAGTCTAGAAAATTTTTCAGTTATTAAGACAAAAAATATCGTTTTACTTTGCATTTTCAGATGTTTGCGATGGTTTTAAGTTCCTACAAAATTTAACACAATTATAAAATACGTTAAAAAAATAAAAGAAAATTAACATATTTCTTGCATATGTTAAAAAATAGTGTGATATTATATATGAGGAGATGATAATATGAAGTTATTACCATTTAATGATTTTGATTTAAAAACACCTAGAATTCTTGAAGCATTAAATGATGCTTCTAAATCACTTGCTGAATTAAAAGGGTTTGCTAATTCAATTTCTAATCAACAAAATAGTTTATCTATGTTTAATGAAATTGAAGATGTTTTATGCTTTGAGATATTCGATATTCTAATAAAACATAAAAAGATAAGTTTAATTTAGTTGATGATTATTCTTCAAATAAATATAATATAAATGTGATAATAAATAAAATATATATTATATCTGAAACAGTTGAAAAAACAGTGAAATAACTGAATTTGATATGGGATTTATAATTGAAACTGATGAAATTAAGAAAAGTAAAAAGCGAATTATCCCAACTTTAGACTATTGATAAACCCCATTTTTTAAAACTGGGGTTTTCGTTTGAAATAATTTTTGTAGAAAAAATATTATTTATAGACTCAAAATTTATGAAATTTCCAATTAGAATCGATATATTAGAAGATTATTAACTAACAAAATTTTTAAAAACAAAAAAATGCTAGGCCTCTCGACCTAGCTTCAGGGGGTTTTGGTTGAATACTTCCATTATGTTTCGTAGAAGTATTCTGACATATCTCTATGTCAATCTAATTATATAATGATTTTATAAAGAATGTCAATTGAATTTTTTTTGTGTTTACAATTTTTTTATTCGAATAATTTTTCTATTTCATACCAACTATCAACTCTTGGCGATATAGTAGGTAAGTCTTTATTGATTTCTGATGTGAATAAATATGCTTTTATTCCATTTCTATTTAGTGTATCACATGTATCAACTGCATCATCAAACATAATGTCTATTTTATTTTCTTTGCATGCTTTGAGTTTATGAACTTGTGAATGAATTATTACGTCATATTCTATATTATTTTTATCTAAATATTCTTTTATATATTTTGTTGCATCTCCATAGTATTTATCGCTTCTTGCGGTGATTATAAAGACTTTGTTTCCTTTTTTTCTTAGATTATTTATTACTTTGCTAGCATGTTCTTTTACTTTTACTTTTGCCATCATTTCTAAACAATAGTCTATAAAAAATCTTTCAATAATATTTGAACCTTTAAATCCTCTTACTATTTTATCTAAGTTATTTATTAATTCTTTACTATTAGAATATTCAGTATCATATTTAATAACATATTCTTTAATTACCTCTGTAGAATTAGTTATTGTGTCATCTATATCTATTCCTATATTCATTATTTTCACCATAAAAATTTTAACATTTAAAATGTAAAACGTAAATATTGTTTTGTCTAATTATTGTAAATAAAATGTATACGTGATATAATTAAAATCGGTGAATGATATGGATGAAGAAACAAAAAAAGAAATTAATCTTTTAAAGAGTAAAGTATTTGCCATTTTAGATAAATATAAGTTTGGGAAAAGTACTTTAGTTTATAATTGTAGATCTTTAAGAGTTAATAATAGTTCTTATTGTGATTATAGCTGCCGTACTAATACTATGAACTATAATGGAAATATAGATGAAGGACTTCATGAAATGTTTCATGTTGCTAGTAATAGAAATAGATTAGTGGACGGAATATGTTTTAGAAGAAAAAATGGTGAATTATTTGGTACTGGATTAAATGAAGGTATTACTGATATGTTTGCATCTATAGCAGGAAGTAATAAAATATGCTATCCATTTGAAAGAGCATGTGCTTTAGTAATAACTGATATTTTAGGTATTTATATTATGAAAGACTATTTTGACAATAATGGTGTTTCATTATTTAAAAAATTTAATGCTTCATTTGTTGAATTTGCTCGTGAACTTGATAAGTATAATCATTTAATGAGAGAGATTGATACTTTATATAGAATTAATGGTTTTAAATTAGATAATGCTGCTAAAAGAAAAGTAAATTCAATAAAAGTAAAAGTTGGTAATCAACTTCGTATTACTTATATGGCACTTGCTGATTTTTTAGATTCTTTAGGTTTTGAATATAAACAAATATTGGGTAATAGAATGGGTGAACCTGATATGTTGGATTTACTTAAATCTTTAAATGTTAATTTAGATGAGTGTATGACTATGGAGCTATAAAATGCTTCATTTTTAATTTGAAAAATGATATAATTAATTGACTATAATATAAATATAATATAAAATAAAGTACGTTTTAAAGGAGGCAAGTATGTTAGAGTTAAAAAAAGTTTCTAAAGTATATAATACTGGCGAATTTAGTCAAAAAGCTTTAGATCAAGTTTCTATTAATTTTAGAGAAAATGAATTTGCTTCTATATTAGGGCCATCTGGTAGTGGTAAAACTACTTTATTAAATATTATTGGTGGACTTGATCAATATACTAGTGGAAATTTAGTTATAAATGGTGTTAGTACTAAAGATTATAAAGATAGAGATTGGGATACATATAGGAATTATAGGGTTGGTTTTGTTTTTCAAAATTATAATTTAATTTCTCATCAATCAATACTATCAAATGTTGAACTTGCTTTAACATTATCTGGAGTTTCTAAAAAAGAGAGAGAAGAAAGAGCAAAAAATGCTTTAATTAAAGTAGGACTTGAAAATCATATTAATAAAAAGCCATCTCAATTATCTGGCGGTCAAATGCAAAGAGTTGCAATTGCTCGTGCTTTGGTTAATGACCCAGATATTATTTTAGCTGATGAGCCAACTGGTGCTTTAGATACTGAAACGTCTATTCAAATTATGAATATATTAAAGGATGTTGCTAAAAATAAATTAGTTATTATGGTAACTCATAATCCTGATTTAGCGGAAGAATATTCTACAAGAATTATCAAAATAAGAGATGGAAAAGTTATTGGTGACTCTAATCCTTATGACGGAAAAGAAAAAGTTAAGTTTCATGATGATGAAGGTAAAAGAACATCTATGTCATTTTTTACTGCATTAAGTTTATCATTTAATAATTTAATGACTAAAAAGGGAAGGACTATTTTAGTTTCTTTTGCTGGTTCTATTGGAATAATTGGTATTGCATTAATAATGTCATTATCTAATGGATTTCAAAATTATATAGATGATTTACAAGAGGAAACTTTGTCTTCATATCCATTAACTATTACAAGTGAAACTGCTGATATGACATCTATGTTACTATCTATGGTAAGTGGGGATGGTAGTGATGATAAAAGTGGTAAAGTAACTGAAAAACAATATATTACATCTATGTTTGCTAATATTGAATCTAATGATTTAAAGAGTTTTAAAGGATATATTGAAAAGAATAAAAAAAAGATAGAAAATGATATTTCTAATATTAAATATACATATAGTGTAAGCCCTTATATATATACAATTGATGCAAGTAATACATTATCTAAAATTAATCCTAGTTCGCTTTTATCTGCTATGTATAGTGATTCTATTAGTAGTAGTATATATTCATCATATTCAAGTATATTTAATCAAATGATTGATGATAGAGAAAAATTAGATGAACAGTATGATGTTCTTGCTGGAAAATGGCCAAGTAATTATGATGAAATGATTATTGTTTTATCTGAAGCAAATAGTATATCTGATTTATTGGTTTATTCTTTAGGACTTAGAAAAACTGATGAATTATCAAGTATGATTACTAAAATAATGGCTGGTGAAAAAGTTGAAATTGATAATAAGCCACTTGAATTAACTTATGATGACTTAATGAATATTGATTTAAGACTAATTAATCAAACGGATTTATATAAATATAATAGTAAATATTCAGTTTATGAAGATATGAGTGATGATGAAGAATATATGTCTATGTTATATGATAAGGCATTAAAATTAAAAATAGTTGGTGTTGTTGCTCCAAAGAAAGGTAATAGTACTACTATGACATTATCTCCAGGTGTTGCTTATACATCTGATTTAACTAAGTATGTAATAGATACTGCTAGTAAGAGTGATATTGTTAAAAAACAATTAGAAAATAAAGAAGTAGATGTTTTTTCAAATACTAGATTTGATGAAGAAAGTAATGAAACAAGCATGGATTTTGAAGATTTAATTACTATTGATAAAGATATGTTATCTAGTGCATTTGGTATTAATTTAAGTGAAAGTGATATTAAAAATACTACAAGTGGCTATATGGAAAAGATATCATCATCTATTACTACTAATACTAATCCTGCTAAAGAAACTTTTTTAAATACTTTAAGTGAATTTACTACTAATCTTGTTAAAGAATATATAGAGAATCCTAAGGCAAGTTTACCAAATCCTTATATACCTAATCAAATATTTGCTGTCATTTATTATAATGATGTTGAAACTATTGTTGGAGAATATATGAATAGTGATAGTGTAAAAACAAAATTATCTGAGTTAGAAAGTTCTTATGTAATTCCTGCTGATGTGTTTAAGTCAACATATAGTAGTTTGCTAGTTGGATATTTGCAAGGATACATAAGTGCTTATTATGAAAATGATACATCGTTTACTACTGATGAAAATAATAAGGGCGCTGTTCTTATATATAGTGAAGAAGCTATAGATTCATTTACTAATCAAGCTGTTGTTGTATCTACTGCTGAATTAATGGCTAGTAAAATGACTGAAACAGTTATGCAAAAGAATATATTAACTGATGTTGGGTCGTTAACTAATAAATTGATGTCTAGTGTGGCAAATTCATTTAATGTTGATCAAGATAAAATTGCTTCTGCATTTAAGTTTGATTTAAGTGAAGAAGAAGTTAATAGAATAATGAGTGCAATGATGAGTGGTAATAAATCTAATAATGCTACTTCTAATTTAGTTAATTTAGGATATCAAGATTTGGAAGAACCTACATCTATTTCATTTTATTTTAGTAGTTTTGATGGAAAAGAGAATTTCTTACAATTTATTAGTGATTATAATGATTCTGTTAGTGAAGAAAAGAAGATTAATTATACTGATGTTACTGGATTGTTAATGACTTCTGTTAAAAAAGTTGTTAATACTGTTAGTTATGTTTTAATAGCATTTGTTTCTATATCACTTGTTGTTTCTTCTATAATGATAGCTATTATTACATATATAAGCGTATTAGAAAGAACTAAGGAAATTGGTATTTTAAGAGCGGTAGGTGCTAGTAAAAAAGATATAACTAGAGTGTTTAATGCTGAAACAGTTATTGAAGGTATATTATCTGGTGTATTTGGAGTAGGTATAACATTACTTTTAAATATTCCTATAAATATAATTATTAATAATTTAATAGATGTGGCTAATATGTCTAAGTTACCATTTTATGGTGGAGTTGGATTATTATTACTTAGTATATTCTTAAATATTATAGCTGGGTCTATACCTTCAAAAATGGCTAGTAAGAAAGATCCTGTTGAGGCACTTAGAAGTGAATAGAACAAAACTATTCACTTTTTGTTTACATCTTTGTAGAAATAATAATTTTAATTTGATAAAATTATTATGGTGAATGATATGGATAAAGAATATATATTACCTAATAAAGAATTGTTAAATAAAAGTAATGAATTATTTAAATCTGATAGTAGATATTTTGCTTTATCAAAAATGATTTTAAAAAAAGATTTAAATAATAAATTAACTATTCCATTAGGTATTGATGAAAAACGTGATAAATATTATATGAATTTAGAAAGTATACCTGCTTTACTTATAAGTGGAGAAACTGGAAGTGGAAAAAGTGTATTTTTAGATAGCGCGATTGTAACTTTATTATTAAAAAATAATCCAAGTGAATTAAAGTTTTTATTTTTTGATCCAAAATTAGTTGAATTAGGTGAATATGATGGAATACCTCATGTAATAGTTGATGGTCATAATAATACTGATGGTTATAAAATAGATTATGCTTTATTAATGTTAGAAGAACGTAAGAAAGTATTAAAAGAAGCTAAATGTAATTCAATTAATGAATATAATAAATTATATTCTAATAGTAAATTAGCACAAATAATAATTATTGCTGATGAATCAGTAGATATGATGGAAGATGATAGTATTCTTGATTTAATAAAAACTATTATGTCTAAAGGAGTAGATTATGGTTTTCATTTAATTCTTGCGACTAATTCTTATTTGAAGAATCATTTTAATAGGTCACTTTTAAATTCATTTCCTTATATTATTACTTTTGATTTAGCAAGTGAAGAACAAGCAAAATATTTAAGAATACAAGGCGCTGATTTATTAAAGGCTGGTGGAGAAGTATTAATTAAATGTAGAAATAATGATATATTAAAAATGCAAACTCCATATATATCAGATGAAGAAATAAAAAAAGTTGTTGATTTTATTAAAATGCAAAGTTGAGTAGTTTATTATGCATTATAAAAAATATGAGGGAGATAGAATTTATTTATCTCCAATTGATTCAAATGATTATCATACCTTTGCAAAATGAAAAAGAATATTTAGAAAATAGTAATAAAATGGTAATATTACTTTTGCTATTGTTAGAAAGAAGATAGAGAAGAAGGCTATGGAACTGAAGCATTAAAATTATTAAGCAAATATTGTTTTGAAATATTAAATGTTGAAAGTTTATATTCTGGAATATTTGTGTTTAATGAAGCGTCTTTAAAAGCGGCTAAAAAGGCTGGTAAATATAGAAACGCATATTATTGTGGTGGAAGATTCTATGATGAATATTGTGTTGAAATGATTAGAGAGGACTATGAAAAAAATAAATAATCTTTTTAAATTTAGTTTCATATTTATGTTTATATTAATGTTTTATGGTTGTTCTAACGAAGAAATAACATTTGAAATAATACTTGAAACTGATATAGAGAGTGGATATGAATGGAATAGTACAGAAAGTAAAAATGTTAATCTTATAAGTAATATGAATATGATTGATGATATTAATATTGATAATTTGGGTATAGGAGGAGTATCTATATTTAAATATGAGGTTATAGATAAAGAAAATATTACTTTAGAATTTAATTGTTGTAATGAACAAGAGTGTTTATATAATATTAAATATGAAATTGAAAATAAAAATAATAAATTAAAGCTATTAAATAAAGAAGGGTCATATTTTACAGATAAAATAATTCCTGATCCTAGTTTTACATAAATTGAAGAGGTATTTGAGAAAGATACTTCTTTTTTTGATATAATGTGTATGGTGAAATTATGAAAAAAATAATATTCTTTTTATTAATTGTTATTTTTGCTTTATTAGGAGTATTATGTTTTAAAAAGAAAATAATTAAAGAAGAAACAAATACTGATATTGTTAGAGTCTTAAAAGGAGATAAAATTGAAGAAAATGTTTATGGTATTAAGTTAAATGATGGTGAGAAGGGATTTTTAAATTTTAGTATTGTTGATGAAAATAATATATATTATTCTGTGAATGGGGAAAGCGATGATATTGCATTATATAAATATGATTTATATAATGGTGAAAATGAAAAAATCATTGAAAAACTTGAATATTATGATTGTAAAAAATATAATGAATTGATTGGTTGTGCTGAAACTTATAAAACTGACTTTTATGATAAAAATGGAAATTTTATATTCACTATGGATGGAGAAAATATTGTTTATAATAATGGTATCTATTATAGTATTTTAAATAATAAAATAATTGATAGTAATAATAAAGAATATTTTGTTCTTGATGATAAATATTCTTTATATGATTTAATTGATTATTTTATTGTTAATGATATTATATATACACTTTATTTTAAATTTGATGATAATAAAAATTATAGTATTATATGCGATACTAAGAATAATAAATGTGTAGATAATAAATTGGATTCTTATTATAAATATGAAAATGGACTATTTAGTATAGAAAATAATAAAATTATTATATATGATGTAATTAATGATAAGTATAGTGAATATGATATAAAGTTAAATAGAAGTAAATATTTTACTACATATTTTGATAAGAATAATATTTTTTATGTGTATAATGATAATATGGAAAGATTAGAAATAATTAACTTAAATGATAATAGTGTTAAAACATTTAATGTTTCTAATGTTGATAATATTACTATAATTAACAATATGATTTTTTTGAAATTATTAGATGGTGATTATGATTATTATGTAATTAGGAATGACTATAATTATAAAAAATATACTATTGATGAATATGGTTCTTTAATTGAAAAAGAATTAAATGATGAGGTAAATAAAGTTAAAGAAAAGTATAATGTTAATTTATATATAAAAGATTCTGCGATAATTATGTTTCCTGATTTTCTTGCCAATAAATGTGATGATAGTGAAAGTATATATTTAAGTATTAAAATGATGGAATCTATTTTAGATAAGTTTCCTAAAGATTTTTTTGATTCTTTATATGAAAATAGTGATAAAGGCTTAAATGTTTATTTAACTGGAGAATTAAGACCAATGGATGCTAAAACACAATATACAACTCCGTCTGCATATACAAGTTATTATAAAAAAATGTATCTGATTGCTATAGATATTACACAATCTGGATTAGAATCTAATATGTGTCATGAACTTATGCATTCTATTGAAAATAAATTAAATAATATGGGTGAATATTTTACTGATTGGTATAAGTTAAATCCTAAAAAATATGATTATTCTTATTCTTATAAAGTAATTAATAGATTAGAATATACTATTGGTGAAACTAGTGATAATAATGTTTATTTTGTTGATTATTATAGTCATACTTTTCCTACTGAGGATAAAGCTCGTGTATTTGAAAATGTATGTAATAGTGATACTGTAAGTAGTATAAAAAATTATAAACATTTACTTGATAAAGCAAATTATTTAAAAGAAGTAATTACTAAATATTATCCAAGTATGAATGAAACTACTTTATTTAATAGTATTAATTAATGTGTTATAATAATTTATATCACTTATAATATAATGGAGGATTTTATGGAAGAAAATAATAAAAAAGAAAAAAAAGTAAATAAAGAAGAAAATGTTATAGAGCCTAATACTGGTGAAAAGAAAGATGAAACTAGAAAAAAAGTAGATAAAGCAGTTAATGATTATGTTAAAGATGTAAAAGATTTTAGTAAAGATTATACTGATAAAGAAAAAAGTGAGGGTATGTTTTTTGGAATATTATCATATATATCTGTACTATGTTTAATACCATATTTTTTAGAAGATAAGAATAATTTTGTTAAATTTCATGCTAAACAAGGTCTAAATTTATTTTTGTTAGAAGTAATAGTTGGTTTTAGTGCTTCAATATTAGTTGTACTTTTAGTATTTTTGGGATTTGCTATTGTATTAGTTAGAAATGTAATTGAATGTATTTTTTTAGTTATATCTATTATGGGTATTATTGATGCCGCTACTGGAAAAGCTCGTGAATTACCTATAGTTAATAAAATTAGAATTGTTAAGTAGGTGATCATATAAAAAGTATAGTAGTTAGTAAAGGAGATATTACATTATTGGAAGTTGATATTATAGTTAATGCTGCTAATAAAGCTTTACTTGGTGGTGGTGGAGTTGATGGTCAAATACATAGAAAAGCTGGTAAGGAATTATTAAATGAATGTAGAAAACTTGGTGGATGTGAAACTGGTCAATCTAAAATGACAGATGCTTATAATTTACCATGTAAAAAGGTAATTCATACTGTTGGTCCAGTTTATAGAGATGGCAATCATAATGAGAAAGAAATGTTAAAAAGTTGTTATGTTTCATCTATTGAATTAGCAGAAGATTATAGAAAAGAAAATAATTTAAAAGAAATAACTATTGCATTTCCATGTATAAGTACTGGAGTATATCATTTTCCAAATGAAGAAGCAGCTAAAATGGTTGTTAATACTCTAAAAGAATTAAATTATGATAATATTAATGTAATATTAGAATGTTTTTTAGATAAAGATTATAAAATATATAATGAATTATTGAATGATGTAAACTAAAAGTGGTTGGCATCATTTTTTGATATGATAATATATTCTTGAATTTAATGATGTAAAAATTAAAAACAAATTAATAGAATTTATGTTTCTTTGAAAATTTATTAAAGAAGTATAAAATAAATAAGATAATTTAGATTTGAAACATATAAAATGTAGTATTTTATAATTCATGGATTACTTGATTAAAAATATGTTTTCTCTAAAAAATATTGTCTATTAGTGAAAGAATCTTATATGACAAGAAAACTTGCTTTTTTGTGAAATTATTTTGAAATATAATTATTTTTATTGTGTTTTAGTATATTTTAAATTAAAATATAGTATAGGAAGGAGAGGTAGTATATGAAAAAAACAGTTATGGCATTATTAGTATTTTGTTCATGCTTATTTCCAGTTTTTTTAAATGCTGAGGATAGTGAAGAAATTGATTTATCTAAATATAATACTTTAAATTTTAAAGAAGCATTAGAAGAAGAAGAAATAGATATGAAATATACTGATTATAAAGAAACTGATGATCAAGCTGTAATATATTTATTTAGAGGAAAAGGTTGTACTTATTGTAGATCATTTTTAAACTTTGCTAATGATATTGCAGAAGAATATGGTAAATATTTTAAAATAGTTTCTTTTGAATCTTGGTATGATTCTGATAATGCAGAATTGTTAGACACAATATCTAATTATTTAGATCAACCTGCTGGTGGAGTACCATATATAATTATTGGTGATCAAGTATTTGCTGGTTATGCATCTGATTATGATGATCAAATTAAAACTGCAATTAAAGACTTATATGATTCTGAAGATAGATATGATGTTTTTGAAGAATATAATAAGAGTTTAAAAGAGGCAGAAAAAGCTGAAAAAGCTGTATATAATAGAATTATTATTTGGAATTTTGTATTTGTAGTTATTTCAACTGCTGTAATTATGTTATATGTAAATAAATCTAATAAAAAATTATTAGAAACTATTAATAATTCTAAAGAAACAGTTAAAGTTGAAAAATTAGATAAGAAAAATGATTATCACAAATCAAATAAGAAAGTTGTGAAGAAAAATCATGAAGAAGTTTAAATTTCTGATATTAATTATTAGTGTAGTTTTATTATTTGGTTGTACTACTGAAGATAGTGATTCTTTAAAATTCAAAGAAGAATACGAAAGTCTTAATGGAGTAGTTAATGATTATGGAAAAGAAAATAGAAAATTATCTATTCCAAAAAACAATCCATTTATATATAAAACTGCATCAGAAATAGTTGACATGATTGATAAAAAAGAATCTTTCGTTGTTTATTTTGGTTTTTCATCTTGTCCATGGTGTAGAAGTGTTATTCCATCTTTAATAGAAGCCGCTAGTGATTTAAATTATAACGCTATTTATTATGTTGATGTTAAGGATATAAGAAATACATTAGAGTTAGATGATAATAATGAGGTTAGTGAATCTAAAAAAGGTAGTGAATCTTATTATAAATTATTAGAGGTACTAAGTGCTGTTTTAAAAGATTATAACTTAACTGATAAGGATGGTAATACTATTGAAACTGGACAAAAGAGAATATATGCTCCAAGTGTTGTTTCAATTATAAATGGAAAAGCTGAAGAATTAGAAACTGGTATAAGTAGTTTACAAACTGATCCTTATATGGAATTAAGTGATGAGATGAAGAGCGAAAGTTATAATGCATTTAAATGTGTTATAAAATGTGTTTCTGAATCTAAATCTGCTTGTAGTTTAGAAAAAAGTTGTTAAGAGCGAGTTTATAAACTCGTTTTTATTTTGTAGAAAATTAATATTTTATATAACTCTAGGAATATTTCCTTTGAATTATATCTATTTAATAGTATTATTAATTTATACGAGAGGGAAAGATGTATGAATCAAGAAAAAATTGGAAAGTTTATAGCAAATAAAAGAAAAGAAAAAAAATTAACGCAAGCAGAATTAGCTGAAAAAATAGGCGTAACTGATAAATCTGTTAGTAACTGGGAAAATGGCAGGAATATGCCTGATTTATCTCTTCTTAATATATTATGTTTAACTTTAGATGTATCAATTATTGATTTATTAAGTGGAGAAGAGGTAAATGATAAAAATTATAAATATAAATCTAATGAAAATATTATTAATACTATAAATTATTCAAATAAAAAAATAGAAGAAAAAAATAATATAATATCTTATTTAATTTTTACTTTAGGATTAATATTTATTATATTTGGATATATTGTTTTTGACACTCAAACTCATGGTAGTTTTCTTTCAATAGTATTTGGAATAATTATTACTATAATTGGTGTTGCAAATATGATTAGAAAATTTTCATTTTTAAAGAGAACTATTGTGTTAATTATTTATACTCTACTTTTTAGTTTGATAATATTATTCTTTGATTATTTGTGTGTTAAACAAAATAATAGAGCTCCAATATTTAATTATGGTGTTACTTCTTATGGTGACATTGTTTATTATAATTCAATTTTTTATGATGTTATTACATGTGATTTTTATAATGATACTAAAACCTATGATATTATAAAAAATAGTGAATACTCTCGTGATGATTTATATAAATATTGTGAGAATAAAGGTAAAATTTCTTTTAAAAAATTTATTTCTAAAGTAAAAAATACTAAAAAGATAATTGTTGCTTATGCTGATTTTGAAATGGAAAGTGATAATTATGTTGTTGATAGAAATAATAATAAATATAGAGTTGTTAAAACATTAACAAGTAGTGAAGAAATAAATTCTATAATTGATATTTTAAATCATGCTAATTATTTGAGTTGTGCTAATAGTATTGGTTATCCATATATGTTTCAATTTTATGATGAAAATGATAATTTAATACTTGAAATGGAATTAAATGGTGTTAATGATGGAATGAAGGGGTTTAATATTTCTTTTAGTGATAAATATACTGAAATAATTAAGAGTTATTTTGAAGATTAGTTTTTTACTAATATATTTTTTGATATAATATTTATATGAATGAATTATTTGAAAGATTGAGTAAATCTAAATTTAGAAGTAGTTTTAAATTATCTTTAAAAGATAAAAAGTATATTCTAGAAAAGGGTATAGATGTTATATATAGTCATGCTCATGATTTTGTTGTGAATAGGCTTTCTAGTGATAATATATCTAATGATGGTAAGCAAACTCCGATGAAAGGACATCCTGTATTTATTGCTCAACATGCGACTGGTACTTGTTGTAGAGAATGTATATATAAGTGGCATAAAATACCTAAGAATAGAAAACTAACTAATGAAGAAATAGATTATTTGGTTGATGTAATTATGACTTATATTGTTAAAAATATTTAAAAAAATCTTCAATTATTTTTTTGAAGATTTTCTTTTATATAACTTATTGTATTTAGTACAATATTTAATGATTGATTATTAGAATCAGTTAATGGATTATATTCTACTATATCCATTGAAACGATGTTTAATTTGTTTATAAATTCTTTTATTGCTTCTTGTGCTTCTTTATATGTAATGCCATTATTCCATCTATTTGGAACATTTACTCCTGGAGATTCTTTTGTGCTAATTGAATCAATATCAAAACTTAAATGTATGTTTTTAGTTTTAGAGTTTAAGTATTCTATTGCTTCTTTTAAACATGTATCAATTCCTTTAGTATTTATATCATCTAATGTAAAATTTTTAATGTTATATTTATCTATTAATTCTTGTTCTGGTTCATCTATGTCATTTATACCAAATAGTACAACATTTTCATATTTGACTTTAGTTTTATCAAAATACAATTTTGTAAGTTCATCTTGACCAAATCCCATTGAGGCTGCTAATGGATAACCATGGATATGGAAAGTAGTTGTTGTTTTATTAGTATTAATATCAGGATGTGTGTCTAACCATATTACTCCCAAATCATCATAGTTTTTAGCAGAACCTGCAATAGAGCCAATAGCTAAACTGTGGTCTCCACCAATAGAAACGGGTATCATGTTATTTTTTATAGTTTCATCAACAACTTTAGCAAGTTCTGTATCATATTTAATAACAGTATCTAAATCCTTATCTAAAACATTTATATTTATTATTTCATCTAATTTATAATTTTTATTTATTACATTTATTCCCATATCACAGCCATCAACATGACAACCATCTTTTATAGGAAATCCAATTAATTTTATTTTCATATTTTTTCTCCCAAACGATTATATCAAAAAAATAAATAAATTTAAACTTTTAATTCATAATAATAAAGATGAGTATGAAAAGAATAATATTTTTCTTTATTTTATTTTTTACATTTAATACTTTAGAAATAGAATCAAATAGTGATAAATATCTTATATATGATAAAAATGATATTTATGATACTTCTTCTTTTAAAGTATTCTTTTATAATGCTAATAGTGAAGAGTTAGATAAATTTATTAAAGAAAATAATATTATTGTTAAATATTATATAGTTGATGATAAAAAATATTATGTTAAAAGTATTGATAAATTGGTTCTTTTATATACTAGTGAGATGAATAGTAATAATAAGATTTATTACTTATATAATGGTATAAATATTGGTGGTATTTGCATTAATACTAGTGTTGAAAAATTAATGTTACTTGAAAAAAAATTTAAAATTTATTAGGACTTGATTATAACATTTAAAAGTGTTATTATTATTTCTCACGATTTGAGAGGAGGAGAATAATGAAGGAGTTAATTTTAAATGTTATTGTGGTCTTTATTGTTAAGATTATTGATAATATATTAAGTACTAGTAAGCAAATATTGATTCAAAGGAATAGGGCTGTTCTAGCAGCAATTACTGTAATTTTAAGTAATATTATATTTTATAAATTAATTAATGTTGTTGGTAGTTCTAGTAGTGATTTATATGTTTATATTATTGCTTTTGCAAGTGGAATTGGAACGTTACTTGCTTTGATAATAAGTAATAAATTATCAAAAGATAGAACATATGTTAATATAATTTTAAATGATGATAAGGAAGTTATGATGGAATTTAGAGATTGGCTTAAAGATAATAAAATTACTAATTTAACTACTGATGGATATACTAAAGATTGGAATAAAACTCTAGCTATAACTGCTTATGCTGAAACTAAAGAACAAAGTAAATTAATTGATGAATATATTAATGGAAGTAATTCTAAATTTAAAAGAATTATTCAAATACAATAATTAATTGATAAAAAATATACGTTATTATATAATTATTATAGGTGAATAATATGAAAAGACTAATTGCTACATTTTCTTATGCAGGTAATTTTTATGAATTATTTGTGGATAAATATGGTAAAACATCTGTTATAGTTATAGGTAAAAACAAGTATCATGCTGATAATGATGTGATATGTAAGAAAGTAATTAGTAAAATAAATGAACTTAGGAATGAATATTCTTGTAGTATTGATTTTTATGGTGAGAAAATTGATGTTTATTATGATGAAATAATTGATTTGTTCTATTTTAAAAAAGATGGTATAAGAATTAAAGAAGATAATAATAAATATTTGAAGTTGTTTAAAGCATATAATTATTTACCAGATTTTTCTAATTATGATAGTTATTCATATGAGTCAGATTATTCAAGTAATAATGGATATTCATATAATACGGATTATTCTAGTGGTACAGGTTATTCTTATGGTAATGATTATTCATATAATACTGAGTATGGTGGACTATCAAATGATCAGTATTATCAGAGTGATTATAATTATAAATCAAGTTTAAAGAAAAAGAAGAAAAAATTAAAAATTGCGATAGGTTCTGCTGTTTTAAGTATTTCATTATTAGTAGGTGGTTTTGTTACTATACCTAGAATTATTAATGCTAAGGAAGAAACTAATACTGAAATTGAAATTTCTGATGTAGAAGTAATTAATGATGAAATAGATGATACGCCAGTTATTGTTTATGAAGATGATTTAAATTTGACTATAGAAGAGCAAATAAGAAATTCTATTAATAATAATTGTGGTGAACAGCCAGAGTGGGTATATGAAGAAGCCATTGCTTCTTATTATGATGGTAAAAAATATGATAGACTTTGGGAAGCAATAGACAATGGTGCATCTCAAGAAGAAATAGATAAGATTAATGAAGAAATAGCATCTCAAAGCGATAAAGAAGAGATTAATATAAATCTTGCTTCTGAGAGAACCAATAAAATGATTGAGGCAATTAATAGTAATGGCAATATATCACAAGAGGATAAGCAGATTATCATTAATGGACTATTTAATACTATGCAGTTAGATAGCAAATATTATGATGAAGAAAATTTTAAACGCGTTATATATTATTTATCTAATTTTACTATTGATAAAGCGTATTTAGAAAATGATACTGCAAAAGTGTTTGAAGATGGTTTGACAGCTTCTGGCGAATATCATTCTATTGATAATTCAATTTCAATATACTGCAAAGCTGATTATGAGCATACTTTGTGCCATGAAGTACAACATATTCTTGGAGGTTCTCGCGATAGAGTACAAGGATATTCTAAAATTAATGAAGGTATGACAGAAATATTTTGTGGAAATGATTCGAGTTATCATATGGAAAGATGTTTTTATATAATGCTAGAGCAAATATATGGTGAAGATTTCTTTAAAGATGCTTTCTATAATGGTAATTGTATGAAATGGGCTTTTAGAGAAAGATATGGTGAAGAAGGATTTAGTGAACACTATGAATTATATCAAACTATAAATTCTTTTCTTGTTTATTACCAATTAGAAAATAATATGGAATCCTTGTACAATAATGTTGTATATCAAAATGAAATCAATAATTTAATTAATAGATTAATGATAAAGTATGATGAAGTTACTGGATTAAATTGTCATGATAATAAAGTTTTATTAGCATGTGAATCATATTTAACTGGTAAAAATAAAACATTACCAGATAATTTGAAGGTTGATAGTGTTAGAAGAGATTTAGATGGAAAATGTTATTTAAATATTTCTGGAACTATTAATTACTCATATGATGTAGTTAATGATGGTTTTGTCGAAACGAAAAACGTAACTAATATGATTAAACATGATGAAATGATAAGATAGATAATGTAAAGTTATGGTTATTTAATTGTTTTATATTTATTATATGTTAAAATTAAGATATGAGTAGTCAATTTAGGAGGGATAATGTTTAATAAATTTAAAAGTAAAAAGGAAGAGGCTAGGTATGAGCCTGTTTATAAAGGAACTGAAGATGAATTAACTGAAGAAGAATTAGATTTGTATTCTAGAGAAATGTTTGAAATGGTTAAGATGGGATTTGATAATCCTGAAGAGTATAGAGAGTGGAAAAAGTCTCAAGAAGAAAAAGAAGAAAAAGAAGAAAATGTTATTACAAGATAATCTTTTCTTCTTTTTAATTACAGAATAATATTAATATAAATTCAAGCCTGAATTTCAAGTAGAAACTGGAATTTTGAATAAAAAAGTGTAAAGCCGTGC
>CAZBAZ010000022.1:0-20210 GCA_964490375.1 uncultured Clostridium sp. | reverse complement strand
CAAAATAATAATATTTACACACATATATTTATATTTGTGTGTATTTAATTTAAACTTTATTAGTGTCTTTATTTCTTAATTCTAAAACTCTTTCTCTTGCTTTAGTAGTAGCAAGTTCACCAATTAGTTCACTTCTATCTTGATGTAATGAATAATTTAATAAAATCCTAACTCTATCTTTATTTTGAATAACATAATTTACTCCAACGCTTCTACCATTAACTATTCCAGATTGCAAATTATCTCCATAATTGTCGCTTAATGAATATGCATAATCAAGTAAAGTTGAACCTTCAGGCATCTCAACAGTATTACCCAAAGCATCATAAAAATACACTTGTTTATTAAATATCTCATTTTTAACCCTATCAACAAACATCCTATTATCAACAAAAACATTATCAATTTCAACTAAAGATTTAAAAAATTGACATTTTTTTGATAAATCTTCTTGCATAGCAATTCTAGCATCATCTTTATATATATCCCAATATGCAGTTAAACCATAATTATCAATTTTATCCATATCGTATGTCCTAATTTGTGTTTGAACAATTCTTTCTTCAGGGCCAAAAACAGTAGTATGTAAGCTTTGATATCCATTTGTTTTTGGATTACATATAAAATCTTTAAATTTTTCATTAATAGGATTGTAACACTTATGAACTAAACACAATGTTTTATAGCAATCAAATAATTCATCAACAATTATTTTCATAGAAAATAAATCGTGTATATTGCTAATGTTTTCAAGTTTAATAATTTTTTTATATATTCCATATACATTTTTGGTTCTAACTCTCATATCACAAGGAATATTATTATCAGCTAACATAGTAGTTAATTTTTCTCTCATTTGAACTAAGCAATCTCTATATGATAATTCCATTCTTTTTCTTACATCACTTATTTCACTATATTTATCTTTATTTAAATAATAAAAAGCTAAATCTTCAAGTTCATTTTTAATTTTATAAGCTCCAATAAAATATGCAATTGGAACAAATATTTCCATTGTCTCCAAAGCATTTTCTTTTTGCTTTTTAGAATCTTTATACTGTAAAGTTCTCATATTATGAAGCCTATCAGCTAATTTTATTATTATAATTCTAACATCTTTAGTAATACTTGTTATTATTTTTCTAGCATTAGCATAATTTCTTTCTTCTTTTGAAATATAACCTAATTTAGATATTTTTGTTACACCATCAACCAATAAAGTAATATTTTCACCAAAATCATGATTCATTTCTTCTTTAGTATATATAGTATCTTCTAATGTATCATGTAATAATCCTGCACAAATAGTATCACTATCAGCATGCATACAGGTCAAAATATATGCAACACAAAGAGGATGAATAATATATGGTTCATTACTATCTCTAAATTGATGTGAATGCAAATTATCAGCATATTGATAAGCTTTTTTTATTTTATTTAAATCTTCTTCACTATAATCACTAACTAAATTTAAAATATCATCAATACTTATATTATCCATATACACCTCCATTCAAATAAAAACGACCAAACACATTTATCCAGCCGCATTATTACTTATAAAAACCTAATTATTACATAAACAAGACATGTTAGCATTTCTAACACCAATAATATAAATAAAATTTATTTTATAATCTTTGTTCATATATCATCCTTTTTTAAAAACTTGATATAATTTTACAAACAATAACAAAATAAATCAATACATTTTAAAAAACTTATGATAAAAACAAATCCAAAATCATCATAAACACAAACCCAATTGCAAAACCACTAATTCCATACTTTTTATCATCTTTAATTTCAGGTAATAACTCAAAAAACACAACATATATCATAGTTCCAGCAGCAAATGCTAAAAGATATGAAAATAAAAACTTAACTTTATTAATAAAAATAATAGTTAATAATGCAAATATAGGTTCTATTACTCCAGATAAAATCCCACATAAAAATGATTTATTTTTAGAATTATTTAAATTATGTAATGGTAATGAAACTACAGCACCTTCAGGTATATTTTGAATAGCTATTCCAATCGATAATATAAAAGCACTAGATAATGTAATATTACCATAAACATACAAAATACTAGAAAACATAACACCTACAGCCATTCCCTCGGGTATATTATGAATTGTAACAGCCATAAGCATTTTATTAGATTTATTTATTTTAAATTTGATAACTTTTTCAGATACATAATCAATAAAAATTAAAAACAATACACCAAAGATATACCCAATTATACAAGGAAAATAAAAATAATAGCCACTACTACTGGTAAGTGATGGAACAATAAGTGCCCATATAGATGAGGATAACATTATTCCAGAAGATAAACCATGTAATATCACATTTGTTTTTTTTGATTTAGAAGTCCTAATAAAATAAACCATTAATGAACCTAAAGAAGTTCCAAAAAAAGGTATTAATATTCCAAATATAGTATTAATCATAAATAATCTCCTACTATTTTAAAATATGAAATATCTCTCTTTATGACACTAAAAAAGCACAATTAAGTGCTTTTATATTAAAATCAATCTAGTTCCAACTCTTATATTGGAGTCTTTAATAACTTGATTCATATCATACATTTCTCCTGTAGTTTTACTAAACAATGTAGGATTCCTCTGTTCATAAAATCCACTAGACAACAAAGGGTTACTTTTTTTAATAGAAGTTATAATATCATGAACTCTTCTATCAATTGGAACCAACATTTCAAATTTTTTTTCAATAATTGGAACCTCAACTATTATGTATACTTTAAAATCCATATTATTCACCTAATCCTTTGTATAGAAATCTAATAATTTAATTAAGGTTGCATTGCCTCTTGTAACATTAAATCCAAATTCAAGTGGTATTTGACCTCTTGTTTCTTTTGTATATGTTGAAGATTTAATAGTAAATTGATCTGTAATTCCAGAACCAATCCATATAGCACTAAGAGTTTGAACGCTATTTCTAAAGAATTCTTCATATTCCATACTCTTTATTTTACCAATAGAATCAGCAATAACTACTCTAATATTTTTATGATTCTTTAAATCACCTAGAATAGATTTAAAATTATCACTTTGAGTTCTAGATAATCCAGCAAACATCTGATCAATACCAAAGAATATAAACACGTTCATTTTACCATTATCATTTGTAGTTAATTCAGTTATTTTTTTATACACATCAGTAATATTTGATGTATAAAAATTTCTAAATATATTTGTATCTTTTAATACTTCATTAGAATCAACCATATATAATTCAACATTTTCAATGCTTTGAAATACTTGTCCCAAAGAAGGTATAAATTTATCAAGTAATGTTGAATCCTGAGATGAAACAAGAGAAATTAAATTCTTATTAAAATCAAACATAGAAGTAGCTAATGTATTCTTTTCAATACCAATTGGTACATTACTTAAATCAGTTATTGAATCAGATACATCTAATAAAGTTACATGTTCTGGTAATATAGCAATTCTTTCAGCCTTATCTTTAACTCTTTCATTTAGTTTAGAACATATATTTTTTATAAATGTATTAATCTCATCCCATTTATATGGATAAGCAGTTTGAAATTCATGAAGTTCACCATCAATTTTAACAAGTCCTCTACCATCAATATTAGATGGAACCATACCATGAGTATTACCAAGAATACTTGAATAATCTGCTGAATCATTCATTTGAATACATATTTGTCTACCAAAATTTTGAGCAGTTTTTCCTCTAACACCATTTGATGCACTTGCTGTTATTACAAAAATAATTCCATATTTTTCACCTTCACGAGACAAAGATGAAACTAAATCAACATAATCTTCAAAATTTTCATTTAGTAATTCATAGTTATTTATAATAATAACCATTTTAGGCAATGTTCTTCCACTATTTTTAATAAAAATATCATAACTTCCATTATAATTAGCAAATAGTTTCTTTCTAACTTCTAATTCACGTGCTATTGTAGCAAATAAATTAGCGATTTTTTCCTCTTCGTTAATGTAGACAACATCTCCTACTTGAGGAGCATTAACAAATATTCCAAACATTTCTGTACCAAAATCAACAATATATATATTAACTTCTTTAGAACTATGACCAATAATTATACTATAAATCATTGAAGACAAAAGTATTTCACTACCACTGCCATACACAAGAGTATTTCCTTCTGCATTAAGATTAACAGTTAGCAATCCTTGACTTTGATTTTCAGGATCATCATATTCTCCAATAACAGCTTCAATATTCCATGGTTTAGGTACAAAAGAATATTTTTGCATTAAGTTATTAACAAATATTTCAGCAGGTATCTTATCAAGCCATAATTTACTAGCAAACATATTTTTAGTTTTAGCAGCATCACAAATATATTTTAAAACATTAGGTAATTCTTCTCCTAAAGAAACAACATCAACTCTTTTAGTAGTTTCTAAACTCTTAGTAGTATCACCAATATCATTAATAAATGAAATATCTCTATCTACAGTTTTAGCAACTTTATCTTTTGGAATATATTTTGTTCCAGCATAAGCAGCTTGTCCCATAGCAAAATAATCATTATAACCAACTTGTAAATAGAAACGTCCTGCTTTTTTAATACTAGTAGCATCAGGACATTTAATTACATCCATACTATCTGCTCTTTCTTGAACTTTTAAACATACTTTAAACTTAGAGTTTGACCAAATTTGATCATCAACTATACCATTAGGCTTTTGAGTTGCAAGTATTAAGTGTACTCCTAGTGAACGTCCAATACGAGCAGTACTAATAAGTTCAGCCATAAATTCAGATTGTTGACTTTTAAGTTCAGCAAACTCATCAGATACAATAAACAAATGAGACATAGGTTCTTTAATAATACCATCTCTATATAGTTTCTGATATTTATATATATCTAATGTACTTTCATTTAATTCGAATTTAGCCTTATTAAATAATGCTTGTCTTCTTTTAAGTTCACTTTTAATAGATGCTAAACTTCTATTAATTTCAGCCTTGTCTAAGTTAGTAATTGTTCCAGCTAAATGAGGTAATTTCATACCAGTCAACTTATTTTCAAAAGCACCAGTTAATCCTCCACCTTTATAATCTATTAAAACAAATGAAACTTCTTCAGGACTAAAATTTAAACACATAGACAAAATATATGTAATAATAAACTCTGATTTACCACTACCAGTCATACCAGCAATTAAACCATGAGGGCCATGGAACTTTTCATGTAAATCTAAATTAAATATTTCACCATCAGTATGAATACCTATAGGTACACTTAAACTATTAACAGGGTTATTACTTTGCCATCTTTCAAATATATTTAAATGTTCTATCTTACCAACTTTATACATTTCTAAGAAACCAATATTTTGATTAGTTTCACTAAGCATATTAGATTGCTTAATAGGTATGTTAGATAGTTTTTCACATAATAATGGTAAATTAATTTCACTAACATCATCCATAGCAAAAGTTTGTTGATTCTTTTTATTTAAATCATTTGTAATAATTGCAGAATTTTTTTCATCAACAGATAAAAAGTCATTACATTCATTAGGTAAATTAGAAATACCATCATTTAATATAATTAATCCAAATCCAATATTAGTTTTTTCTTCCAATATTTTTTTAATTATTTCAATGTTTTTATTCTTTTTTATATTATCAATAACAATTAAATAATATGGTCTATAACTCCTATAGTCTAAATTGTTTTCTATTCTTTTTTCATTTTCATCTTCACTATATTTTCTAGAAATAAATATTTGTTCAAGATAAAAAGATATTTTAGACATGTCATCATAATTATCAGCATAAAATCTAATATCTCTAGCATTACTCCAAGTATGTGGTAATGTTTTAACACTATCCCAAATATTGCTAGTAGTATCATTAATCATAAATACAAATTTTAAATCATTATATGAATGCCATGTTGCAAGTTGCAAAAGCATACTTTTTAGCATATTATCTTTATATCTAGTTTCTCCTATCAAAACAAGTTTATTTTTTTCTGTTAAATTTATAGTCACTGGAGCATTCTTAATATCTTTACCAATATCAGCAACACTATTAAGCTCATTTTTTAAGTTATCTTCTACCATAGAAAAATCTTCCATAGAATATCTTAAATTTAATTGTACTGGCACAGTACCTAAGCCTAGTCTTACTGTTAAAAAATCATAACTTCCAATTTGTCTTTCCCATAAGTTTCTTCTTTTATTTAAAATAACATTTGGTAAATCTTTAGGATCGGGATAATTTTCCAATAAAATTTGATGCTGATTATTTTTTATTGTAGTAATTTTCATTCTTTTTTCTTGTAAATATTCAGAATATTTAACTTGTCTCTCTTTTTCAGCGGCAATTGTTTTCTTTTTGTTATATCTTTTCATCAAAGAAGGCCATAAAATAGTAGAAGCAATCATAGCGCCTGCAACTAACAAAGCAGGAAGTGTAGATGAAAAAGTAGAAGTTCCTTTTTGTATATTCATAATTGACGTAGTTACACTTACAGCAGAAGACATAGTCATTGTAATCATAGGGCCTATTGTATAAATTACAGGTGTTTGATCTTCTTGCACTTTTCCAGGAGGACTATCGATGCTAAGTTCTTCAGGAATAACTGAAGTAACAAATCTAGGCTGTCTAGAAAAATAATCGTTTTCATTATATAAAACAGCATTATCATTATCTACAGTTGGAATTAACTCATCATTAAAACTAGGTAATTCACCAGGAACAATATATTGTGAATTAACTACAACATTATCACTATTATTAATAATTATAAAATCATTCAAAACAATTAATCTAAATCCAAGTATAAAAACAACATCACCATTTTCAAGAGACCTCTCATCAGTCTTATTATCATTTATATATATACCATATTTAGTATCCAAAGATCTTATAAAAAAACCTTTTTCATTTTTAGTTAAAACAGCATGAGCATTATTAACAACAGAACTTCTAAGTCTTATATTTTGATCATCTCTATTACCAATAGTGTATTCACCATTTTGAACCACATTATATGTAACATAAGTTTCTTTTTCTTCATTTTCAACATACAATAAAGCACTAGAAATATTATTATTAGCATCAACTATTTTTAAAGAATAAAATAATCCAACATTTAAAAGAGCATTTCTTATTTGCTTTTCTCCAACTTCAATATAACAAGTTGAATTACTTACCAAATTCCATTTATCATCTATTTTCTCTAAAGAAATCAAATTTCTTTCATTATAATCATCATCTACATCATTAAGCCAATAAGAAGTAGTTGTTTCATCAATAGGAAATGGAAATCTATATATTTTTTCTCTTTTTACAAGAACAACCTGCATATTTCACCTCTTATTCTTTCTTTTTTCTTTGATAATGATGCTCAATTATTATCTAATTTATTATAACATGATATACATTTTTTTGCAAAATAAAAGAGTATAAAAATACTCTAATTATTATTATTAATTATTGTGGTAATTCTTCAGCAGCTGCAGCAACAGTTTTTTCAGTATGCTCAGTTGTATCAGTAGCACCTTTAACTACAGTTGAGAATCTAATTACTAAATTAACAAAATCATTAAAATGAGCTCTTAATGCTGCAAAGCTTTGCTTTGTTTGATCTGAAGCCATTCCATAAAATACGTCTTCTGCGCCTAATTGATTCATATGATTAATGAATTCATCAAATTCATCTCTCATTTTTATTGCACATGTATCTAATGTTTTAGCATCATTACGTGCTTCTTCATAAGAAATTTTTGTACTATTATCTCCCATATATCCTCCTAATTATCCTAAATATTTGTGTGCTTCATCAACTAAATTTTGTTGATTATTAGTTACAGCATTGCCAGCGTTAGTTGCGAACTTAGAATAAGCTTCGATACTTTTATGCATAGCCATAATTTCTGATTTATGACTTTCAATACCTTCCCCAATAGCTACAGCTTCAGGTGATACATAATTATTTCTAATTAAATATTCAACTGTACTGTAAATCTTTTCATAATTACTTTTAAAATCTGCAGCAACATCTCCAATACGAGAACCAACGTTTCTCATAGTCGCAGGATCTGCTCTAAAAACTCCTGACATAATTCCTCCTTATTTCACTTATCTTATAAGTAAAGAATAGCACTATATTTTATAAATGTAAATGATTTAGTTTCAAACTTTACACTTTAATATCAATTAATTTTTCATCAAGTATGGAATAAAGGTATAAATTAACACTTTTTTTACTAATACTCTCTATATATTTTTTATATCCATTTAACTGTTTAATGTAATTACTATCAGTTGTATTTTTAAGTTTATAATCAATTATATCTATATAAGTTTCATGTTCAATCATTAAATCTATTATTCCATGATAGTTAACATTAGACTCATTATAATAAAATTCATATTCTTTATATATATTAGCATTTTCTATATCATTAAATATAGGATTCATAAGCATATGCTTTACTTTATTAACAATAAACTCTTCACTAATAAACTCGTAGTTTTTCTTTTTAAAGTCAAATAATTCAAGAACCTCATGAAAATAAGTACCATATTTCATATTAATTCTATTTTCTTTAGTTAATAATTCACGGGTTTCTTTAGAAAAATGTTCTTCATCAACAATTTCATTATCAATTTTGATTTCATTTACATCAATTTTTTCCAAATCAAATGATTTTAACTCTTCGATTTCCTTTTTATACAAATATTTTTTACTTAAATTTAACTTTTCAATATTAACACTTTCAAAATATTCAGGTAAATACTCTTTCACACCATATATTAAATCACTTAATTTTATAAATTTCTTTCTCAAAAGACTCAATATAACACCATTTTCATTTTTTTCATACTTTAATGTTTCTTTACTAGGTAAAATTATAATTATTTTTTCACGTGCTCTAGTCAATGCTACATAAAATAATCTAATTTTTTCACTAATTTCTTCTTTTAAATAGCTATTTTTATATAATTCTTTAATAATACTATTATTTTCTTCTATAACTGCAGGTAAAATTAAGCCATATTTTTTATCAGCAATTACTAAATCTTTTAAATCTGATATATTAAATTTATGATCTATATCAGCAAAATAACAAACAGGATATTCAAGTCCCTTAGACTTATGAATAGTCATAATTTTAACACTATCACTATTGTCTTTATAAGAACTATATTTTATATCAATACCAACATCTATAATATTGTTTAAATAATCTCTAAAATTGTATATAGTATAACCAAGTTCATTTAAATTATTTGATAAATTATATAATGTTTCAAGTCTAGTATTAACATTTTCGTAATCTCCAACTTTATATAACTTATTATAAAAATCACTTATATCAATAATTTCTTCATATATAGTTGAACATATTTTAGAATTTATAGATTTAATATTACTAAAATCTTTAAATATACTAGTTTCTTTAAATGAATTCTTAGCAAACACCTCAAATATAAAGGAATCACTATATTCATATAAAAAACTTCTAGCTATAGAAATAAAATCATATTTAAATTCTTGATTAAAATCACCATCATTAATTCTAATTACAAAATCTAAGATATTTTTGATTAATAAAATATCACTATTAACATTTAACTTATCATCCCTAAGAATAGTTAAAGGAATACCCATATATTCAAATATTTTTTTATAATCATCAAAATACTTACTTCTATCTAATATAATAACAAAATCATTATAAGTAGCTTTTCTCATTTTAGACGTATCTTTATCAAACACCATAAAACCACTACTCATTTTATCTTTAATATCTTTAGCAATAGTAAATATTTCTATCTCATTATTACTATATAGATTAGATTCATTTTCATACTCTAATATACTAGCATTATAATTAAAATCATTTAATGTTTCACTATCATATGCAGTATTACCATATATCATCTCATGAGATTCTTTATATCTAGCTCCACCAATATCATCATCCATTAATAATTCAAATATTCTATTAATGTTATTTAATACCTGACTTCTAGACCTAAAATTCTTTATTAAATCAATTTTATATCCATTTATATTCTTACTATAACTATTGTATTTATCCATAAATATACTTGGATTAGAACCTCTAAACTTATATATAGATTGCTTTATATCACCAACCATATAAACATTATTATTCTCAATTAAACTAATAAACTTATCTTGAATATCATTAGTATCTTGATACTCATCAATCATAATTTCTTTAAATGAATATTTAAGTTCATTTCTAACATCTTCATTATCACTTAATATTTTTATAGCCATACTAGCTATATCATTAAATGTATAAATTCCTTCTTTACTTTTATATTTATTTAATTTTTCTAAATACCTTTTAATTATCTTAATAATAGTTTTTACATCATTATATGTAGATAATATATTTTCTTTAATCTTATTAATATCACCATATTTTTTATAATCTAATAGTTCATCAATAGATGACTTAAGTCTAGTTTTAGCATTCTTAGCATCTTCCTCTGTATTTCTTGGTACACTTGGTAATCTAAATGAAGATACAAATGTAAAATCATTAAAATTAACTAAATCGCTTAAGTCTATTTTAGATAAATAATCACTATCAAAATAATATGACATATTATCATATTCCATTAATACACATTTATATTTTTCTTTAAGCAATTCTCTATATTCATTTATTAAATTATTAATATTTTCTTCTGTATAAAACTTGTTTAATACATAATCATAATAAGCACTGGAGTCTATATAACCATCAATAATATTACCAAGTTTCAATATATTAGAACGAATTGTTTTATCATTTTTGATAGTTCTTTCTTTAATTAATTTAGTGAACTCTTGATTATTTTCTGCATATAACTCTTCAAATGTTTCATCTAATATTTTATTTTTACATATTTGAACAATAGAATCATCAGTAATATTAATATTATTAGTTATATTTAATAAATAATGGTATCTTTTAACAATAGATAATGCAAAAGAATCAAAAGTTGTTATATATGCAGAATTAATCAAATCAAGTTCACTTTTAAACTCTTCTCTTTTAGATATTTTCTTTCTAATTCTATCTTTCATCTCAGCAGCTGCAGCTTTTGTAAATGTTAAAATTAATAATTCATTAACATGTATTCCATTTTCTATTTTATAAATAACTCTTTCAGATAATACAGCAGTTTTACCAGATCCAGCTCCAGCGCTAACTATAATATTACTACCTGATTTTTCTATTGCTTCCTTTTGTTCACTAGTCCACACTGGCATTACTACTTACCTCCTCAAAAACATTTTCACATTTCCTTAAAGTTACAATATCACTATTAGACATATAACAAATATCTTTATATTTGCAAAAAGCACATCCTATATTTTTATTATCTATTTCCTTAGGATTAATATCAAATTTTCCATTTAATATATCATCAGAAGCTTCATTTATTTTGTCTTTAACTATATCAGATAATATATCAATTTCAGAATCACTTATGACTTTAGAATAACTATAAAATCCTCCACTATTTGTAACTTTTAATGATTTAATAATCTTACTATCTTCATAGCTAGAATCAAACATAGAAAGAATGCTAGTATCACAATTAGAATATCCTTGCAATTTTAAATCATTTTTTCTTTCTTCAAGAGAACTTTTGTTATTGAGTATCTTTTGTAAATAAAAACCAGCTACTTTAACATTACTAATTTCATTTTTTATTAAATAAATATATACAGGCAACTGCATGTGCAAACCATATATAGAATTATTTATCTCTAAATTTGGATTACCAGTTTTATAATCAATTATTGCAACTATAGTTTGACCATTACATTCATCATATAATATTTTATCTACGAAACCTTTAAACTTTACATTTAACTCTTTATTGACATCTACAATTATTTCTTTTTCACACACAGTTTTCTTTAATGATGTATATTTTAATTGCTCTTTTATAGTTCCAACTATCAATTTAATCTCATCTTTCAATACATTTAAATAAAACTTTTCACAATTATTAAATTCATAATTCACCTTATCTACTTCTCTATCATAGCATTCATCAATATTATAATTTTCATCAAAAAAACATTCAGATAATATTTTATGAAATATATTACCAATCACTATTTCAAAAGTATCTTGATATTTATTAATTTTTAATATGTAATCTAAATAGTATCTAAACCCACATTTATAATATGTATCCATACTAGTATAAGAAAGAGTTAATTTATGAGATAAATATTCATTTAACATTTTAGTATCAATACCTTTAAATTTATTATCGAAACACATATATTTTAATGAATAATTGCTTTTTAAAAGTTTAAGTCTATCACTGAGAGTTGAGTACTTTTTATATTCATCCATATCCTTTAATAATAAAATCTTATTATAATTATTAGAACTATCATATTTTTTCTCATAAACACGTTTATTAAATATTTCTTCACTATAAGATGGACTAATATATGCATCAGTACTATTAATATATTTAGAATAAGTTACTATCATATTGTTAGATGATAAAATCTTCTCTTGAATTAAAGAAATATTATTTTTATTTAATTCATAAGAAGTACTTATTCCAATTAAGGATTTAATACTATCAGATAAATAATCCTCATCTTTAAAATTAACTGGTATTACGCCTTCATTATAATTGATTAAAAAAACATAATCAGACTCATTAATTTCTTCTTCTATATCAATACATCTAACACTATTATCAAGTACTTTATTATAATCTTTAATTTGATCAATTTCATTAAATATAATAGACTTAACACTTTCATAATCATTAACAAAACAATACTTATTTATAACATTAAGTATTTTATTATATAATTTCTTATCTTCAGATGTTTTAATAAGTTCACTAATAGATTCAAAAGATTTATTTATATCATTACAATAATTTTCTTTAAATTTACTAACTATAATACTGCCTTTAGCACTATAAGATAAATTTAAACTAATAGGAATATTATATAACTTAAATATATTTTTAATTGTATAAATATAATTGTCTTTTACATTACATAATTTAATATTATTAATATCTACTCCTTTTTTTATTAATTCACATATTTTATCAGCTACAAAAGATATTTCTTCAGAAACATTATCAAAACAATATAAATCTTTTTTAGATTCATTTATCACTTCATCAATATAAGTAACATCATTTAAACTATCAAATATATTCTTATAGAATTTACTAACATACTTTAAATTATATAAAACAATCTTATTACTATTCAAATAAGACATAAACATATCATTATAATATAATAAATGATTACTATCTAAATCGCTCTTTAAATCCCTTAAAAAATCCATTTTAACTGATTTAACCTTATCACTAACATAATATAAATTTTCTAAATATATTTTAGCAACATCAGATATAACATTATATTTATTACATATATAACAAATAGTTTCCTCATCATAATCAAAAAAACACTTTTTTTTAAGTTCACTTAAAGTGATTATTTTAATATTAATTAATTTATTTATTTTCTTTAAAAAACTTTCTTTAGTTTTATCTTTTAATATAACTATACAATTACAAAACTTGTCTATATTCATGCTAACCTCTCTTAAAATTATAACATAATTAATCTATTCATGATATAATTAATTCAAACAGAGGTGATTTATGAAAGATGATATAAAAGCGATAAAAGGAATACTATTAGTAATATTAGCAATATTAAGTATACTATTAATTTATGATATTTATTGTTACATGGTTGGAATGCTTAAAAGTACTAATTATCCATTATTATTTGGATATACAACTCATAATGTTATAGAAAATAATATGTCACCAGATATTAATAAAAATGATTTATTAATTATTAAAAAACAAGATTATTATAGTAGTGATGACATAGTATTATTTAATTCAAATGGAGGATATAGAATTGGATTCATAAAAGATACTTCAAAAGGGGAATACATCATACAAGATAACATTAATAGTATAAATGAAGATTTTAAAATAACAAGTAATCAAATAATTGGTAAAGAAATAAAAAATATAAAAGGATTTGCAAAAATATTTAATTTTTTAACAAGTGGATATATGATTGGAATAATATTTATATTTGTAGGATTATATATTTTTACAACACTAAAGGATAGAAAATAATGGCAATAGATAAAGTTAAAGAATATTTTAAAAAATATAATATAGATAATAGAATAAAAGAATTTGATGTAAGTAGTGCAACCGTAGAGCAAGCTGCAAAAGCATTAAACACTGAAGGCAAAAGAATAGCTAAAACAATGTCATTTAGACTAAAAGATAAAATTATATTAATAGTTTTAGCTGGAGATGCTAAAATAAGTAATTCAAAATACAAAGCATTTTTTCATGAAAAAGCTCACATGTTAGGATTTGACGAAGTAGAAACACTTATTGGTCATCCAGTTGGAGGAGTTTGCCCTTTTGCAATTAATGAAGGAATTGATGTTTATTTAGATGAATCACTAAAAAGATTTGATACAGTTTTCCCTGCATGTGGAAGTACAAATAGTGCAATTGAACTCAAAATAAAAGAGTTAGAACAATATTCTAACTACATTTCATGGATTGATGTATCAACTATTTAATATTTTTAGTTGGATATTTAGAAGTAATTTCAAGTACTTCTTTTTTTAACTCTTTTAATTTACTTTTATCATCATAATTTTTTAAAGCATCAACAATAATATCTGCTATATAAATAAAATCTTTTTCATTTAATCCTCTAGTAGTCATAGCAGGAGTACCTATTCTTAAACCACTAGTTTTACTAGGCTTTTCATCATCATTTGGAATTGAATTCTTATTTACTGTAATACAAATACTATCAAGTGTTTTCTCAGCAATATCACCAGTAATACCAAAACTACTTTTAACATCTATTAACATTAAATGATTATCTGTTCCACCAGAAATAATTCTAACTCCTTGTTTTTTAAATTCACCAGCCATAGCACTAGCATTTTCTATAATGTGTTTAGCATATACTTTAAAATCATCTTGCAATGCTTCATAGAAACATTGAGCTTTAGCAGCTATAACATGCATTAATGGTCCACCTTGAATTCCAGGGAAAATTACTTTATTAATTTTTTTAATAATTTCTTCATCATTAGTAAGAATTAATCCACCACGAGGACCTCTTAATGTCTTATGAGTAGTAGTAGTCACAACATCAGCATAATCTACCGGATTCATATGCAAACCAGAAGCAACTAACCCAGCAATATGTGCCATGTCAACCATTAAATAAGCCCCAACTTTATCAGCTATCTCTCTAAACTTCTTAAAATCAATTTTTCTAGGATAAGCACTAGCTCCGGCAATAATCATTTTTGGTTTAATTTCCAAAGCTAATTCTTCAATTTTTTTATAATCTAATTCTTCTGTTTCAGGATTTAATTCATAACCAATCACTTCATAATCCATTCCACTAAAATTAACTTTACTACCATGAGTTAAATGCCCACCTTGATTTAAAGACATACCAAGCACTTTATCACCATGGTTTAATAACGCTCTATAAACAGCCATATTAGCAGAACTTCCACTATGTGGTTGAACATTAGCATACTTAGCACCAAATAATTTACAAGCATATTCTATAGCTTTAGTTTCAAATATATCAATATACTCGCATCCACCATAATATCTTTTTCCAGAATACCCCTCAGCATACTTATTAGTCAAAATGCTACCTTGTAATTTCAATATATCTTTAGATACATAATTCTCACTAGCAATTAACTCTATATTATTTTGTTGTCTTTTTGTCTCTTTCTTTAATGCATCAGATAAAATTTTATCCATAAATATTACTCACCTCTAGTTAACATTATATCAAAATAAAAACATTTTTTAAGATATTTTTACACTTTTTTCAAAACTCTAGAATTTACCATGTAAAGCAAACAAAAAGTGATATTTAATATCACAATTTATCATCAACTTCAGGTGTATCAACATATACTTCATCATTAGATACTCCCTCTTCTATTTGAAGTTTTTCTTTAAACTCATTATCATCAATAAACATTTTTTTCTTTTCAACTATTTGATTTTTTAAAATAGTTTGTTCTTCTTGCAACTTAATTTCTGTTTCTTCTGTTCTAACATTATTTTCAACTTGAGCAACTTCAGGTGTTTGATCAACTTCAACTATTTCAAGTTTATTTTCTTTTTTAACCAATTCTTCAATACTTGGATCATAATCAGTATGAATTGGAACACTATCAGCTTTTCTAGCTTTATATTTTTTTACAGCAACTATTACAAATACTATTATAGCTACTACAATTAATACACATGCTCCCATGCCAAAAGTCATTAACAAATGATTCTTTTTATTTTCAAGGTCAAAAGTAAATTTAATATTCTTTGTATAATTTATATCACTTATATTCCAAGTCAATGTTCTTTTGTCCATACTCACTTCATCAGCATTACTTTCAGTAACTTTATTAGGCAAAGTAACTATAAATTTAAAACTAAATTCTTTTTCTAACTCATCTAATAATTTACTAACATCTCCACTTTTAGTAGTTGTATCATCTGATACAGTTGTTTCATCTGTATTATTAGTAGTACCTCCTAAAACATCAGAAACAGTACTAGCCGCAGTAATAGCCTTTCTTATATTTCTAACCAAATCATAAACAGAAAATTTATAATCAGCTTTATATGTATTATTTAAGAAACTTTCTTCTTTACTAAACAAAAGTTTTTCATCAAAACCACTTAATAGATACTCTTCTATAGAAATAGGGGCATCACTATTAACTCTATTTGATAAGTCATCTATAGAATCAAATTTTTTAGAAAACTTTACTCCTTTATAATCAAGACCTTGATTCAAATTCTCTCTTGTATAACCTTTCTTTGTAATATTTACACTAGAAAAATATTGTTCAACATCAAATTCAACTTTATTTGAAACTAAAGTTTCAGCTGAAAAATTAACACTTCTATCATCATTAATAGTCAAATATACATTTTCATGTACAAAACCACACATCATTGTATAGCATATTAATATAAAAAATAAATATTTAATTTTTTTCATAAAACACCATTTTACTCTTTTCAAAATTATAATTACTAACCACATTATATCATATTAATATGTTAAGCAATAAAAAAACTTTTATTTTTTACACAAAAGTTTTAATTTTATCTATTTCTTTTTCTTGAAATTTTACATATTCTTTTGCAAGTTTAAGTATATTTTTTTGAGTATTCTCTTGATACACTTTAATTTTTGATGTAATAGATGTAATGCCCATTGTCATTCCTTCAATTAACATACTACCAATCGCACTATCACTATTATCTTTTATAGTTTCCATTTTAATACCTAAATCACTACTAATCTTAGTAATTATATTTGTAATGGGTATATCAATTTTATTTTTCTTTAATAATTTTACAGTTTTCTTTTTAAAATATTCGTAACTTTTTAATTCACTTTCAAGTAAAGGCTTAATCTTATTTTCTTTATTTTTTAGAACATTTAAAAGTTTAGTCGTACTACTAACACCCATTTGGGCATTCTTAGCTAAATGTAATAATAATTCATTGTTTTTATTCATATTTATTCACCAATAATATTATTTTCAAAACCAAAAAAATTATACATTGATAATAATAATTTTAAATGTTAATATAATTAAAAAGAGGTACGTTATGATTAAAAGAAAAGAACAAGGTTTACTTGTAATAGTTTCGGGTCCATCAGGATGTGGTAAAAGTACTATAAACGAAACTATATTAAAGAAAAGAAATAATATAGTTATGTCTATATCAGATACTACTAGAAGTCCTAGAGGAAAAGAAGTGAATGGAATTGATTATAATTTTATATCACAAGAAGAATTTGAAGATAATATCAAAAAAGATAAATATTTAGAATATGCAGAAGTATACCCTGGAAAATATTATGGAACACCTGAATCATATGTTGATAAAATGTTAAATAAAGGAATAGATGTAATATTAGAAATTGATATCGAAGGAGCAAGAAAAGTAAATGAAAAGAGAAAAGATGCAGTATTTATTTTTATAATGCCCCCATCAATGAAAATATTAAAAGATAGATTAGTCGCAAGAAAAACAGAAACAAAAGAACAACTAGTTGAAAGATTTAAAACTGCATATAAAGAAATAAATGAAGTGTCAAAATATAATTACGTAGTTGTTAATGATGATTTGGAAGATTCAGTTGATAAAGTTAACGCAATCATAACATGTGAAAAATGTAGAGTTGATAGAATTGAAGATGTTGATTTAGGTAATCAAGAAGAATTAATTCATGAATTATTAATGGATTTCAATCAAAACTAGTTATTAATTATAAAAAATATGATAAACTTGTTATATGAAAAAAAGAATTTTAATAGCAAGTTTTTTATTTATTATTTTAATTATAATGATTACTTTAACTATAAAAAAGAACCTTAAAACTAATAGGTCAAATGAAATAGTGTTAAATGATTGTACTATATCAATAGAAAATAATACATTTAATTATGATGATGATATTTACTTAAAAGATATTGTTAATCAAGAATGTAATCTAATTTCAAATGACAAATTAAATACAAGAACATTAGGTAAAAACAATTATACAATTAAATATAAAAATGCAAGAGGAAAAAATAGTACTTTAAAGTACACTTATAATATAGTTGATAATACAAGTCCTCTAGTATTAATAAGTTCTTCATATACAGTTTATAATGGAACTAACACAGATTTAGTAAACAAAGCAATATGTGCAGATAACTATGATTCAAGACCTAAGTGTTATATAGAAGGTACATATGATATTAATAAAAATGGAACATATAAATTAAAATATATTGCAATAGACTCTTCAAATAACAAAACAATTAAAGATTTTACACTTTATGTAAAAGACAAACCAAAGAATAATAACACAAACAAAACTTCAAATAAACAAAAGATAAAAATAGAAGAAGCAATCAAAACATACAAAAAAGATAGCAATATGATTGGAATAGATATTTCAGCATGGCAAGATCAAATAGATTTTAAAAAGGTAAAAGAAGCTGGAGTAGAATTTGTAATAATACGAATTGGATACGGACACAAAAATAATGAAATAATAATGGATAAAAGATTTAAAGAATATATTAGTGCAGCAAAAGAAGCAAATTTAAAAATAGGTTTATATTTTTATTCATATGCCAAAAGCACTAAAGAATCTATTGAACAAGCCAAATGGATTATAAATGAATTAAACGGAGAGAAACTTGATTTACCAATAGCATTTGACTGGGAAAATTGGTCAAAATTCAATAGTTATAATATAAGTCTAACAGATATTAATGATATAGCTGAATCATTTATAAAAGAAATAACTAATAATGGATATATAGGAATGATTTATAGTAGTAAATATTACCTAGAAAACATATGGAAATTAAATAAATATCCAACATGGCTAGCACATTATGCAAAGCAAACTAATTATGATAAAGAATATTTATTATGGCAATTTACTAGTCAAGGAAAAGTAAATGGAATAAATACTGACGTTGATTTGGATATTTTATACACAAACTAAAAGAATTAGGGTGACTAATTCTTTTAGAATGTAAGCAAACCAGAGTGTTTAATTTATTATTTAATTAGTTAATTTTAGTTTTTAATTAAGTTACTGCTTATTCATATAACTACTCTATAGAATATTATTTTTTACATTTCAAAGGTTTCGGTAATAATAGACTCAACTTCTAATAGAGTATCATAAGCTCTTAAATTTACATCAAAATACATTTTACCTGTTTCAACATCAATGCGTTTTAAAGTTGAATAAATGTTATTTCAACATTTTCATGCACACTTGGATTTTTTTCTAATGCTATCTCAATAGCATTTTCTTCATTAAATTCATTAGCACTCTCAGCACTATAAATTGCCACAATATTTTCATTATAATTTTTCATGTTGTCAATAACAGTAACTTTATCTTCATTTATTAAAATAGTATAACCAATATTAGACTTTAATCCATTTATTAATAAATTAAAATCATATATTTCTTGATCACCATTAGGTTAGTGTCAAGAATTTTTAGGTTTGATGACAATAAAAAAGAATAATTATATTAA
>CAZBAZ010000021.1:0-20292 GCA_964490375.1 uncultured Clostridium sp. | reverse complement strand
GAGCAATTTAAATAATTACTCTTCATTTTTGTGTGCAAATAGTCTGAATAGTTACTCTTTTACTATCTATTACTTCTAAATCTTTCTTTTTCATCAAGTATTTTTTTTCTTAATCTAATTGCATCAGGAGTAACTTCTACTAATTCATCATTTTCAATAAATTCTAATGCTTCTTCTAATGTATATGTTTTTGCCTTTGGTAATACTATTGCTTCATCACTACCTGAAGAACGTGTATTTGAAAATTCTTTATTTTTGCAAGGATTAACATTTAAATCATTTTCTCTATTATGAATACCAATAATCATGCCTTTATATACATCAGTTGCAGGTTCTACTAACATAGTTCCTCTGTCTAATAAATTATAAAGTGCATAACCAAATGTTTTTCCTGTTTCCATTGAAACTAATACACCATTTTTTCTACCAGATATTTCTCCTGCATAAGGTTTATAACTATCAAAGCTTCTTACCATGATACCTTCACCCTTAGTATTTGTAATAAAGTTGCTTCTATATCCAATTAAACCTCTTGTAGGTACATTAAATTCTAATCTTATATAATTATCTTCTGCTGGTTGCATTAATTCCATAGTGCCTTTTCTTTCACTTATATCACTGATTACAGTTCCTGAATAATCATTTGGAACATTTACTATTACTTTTTCATATGGTTCACATAAAACTCCATCTATTTCTTTAGTAATAACTTCTGGTTTAGATACTCCTAATTCATATCCTTCTCTTCTCATGTTTTCGATTAAAATAGACAAGTGTAATTCTCCACGACCTGATACTTTAAATCCATCTGAACTTGGTAATTCTTCTACTTCTAAACCTACATTTCTTTCTAATTCTGCTGTTAATCTATCTCTTAAATGTCTTGATGTTACAAACTTACCTGTTTTACCTGCAAATGGACTTGTATTTACCATAAAGTTCATTGATAGAGTTGGTTTTTCTATTTCAATACTTGGAAGTGGATCTATATGATTTGGATCACAAATTGTATCTCCAATTGATATTTCTGGACATCCAGCAACTGTTACAATATCACCATAATATGCTTCTGTTACTTCTTTTTTCTTAATTCCTTCATTAACGAACATTTTGGTAATTTTTTCTTTTACAATTGAACCATCATTCTTAACAATTGTAACCATTTGACCTGTTTTTATCTTTCCTTTATTAATTCTTCCTATTCCTAGTCTTCCAATGTAATCATCATAATCTAGTGATGAAATTTGAAATTGTAGTGGATCATTTTCATTTCCTTCGAATGGAGATGTTGTTTCAATTATTGTATCTAATAATGGCGTTATATCATTATTATCATCATTTTCATCATATTTTGCTATTCCATCACGTGCTATACCATAAAGAATTTTAAAATCTAATTGTTCGTTATTAGCACCTAATTCACAAAATAAATCAAATGTCATATTAACAACTTCTTCAGCTCTAGCATCTTTTTTATCTATTTTATTAATAAATAAAATTGGTTTTAAGCCATACTTTAATGCTTCTTTTAATACGAACCTAGTTTGAGGCATTGGTCCTTCTGCTGAATCAACTAACAATACAACAGTATCTACTGTTTTGATAATTCTTTCAATTTCACTTGAAAAGTCCGCATGTCCTGGGGTATCAACTATATTCATTTTGATACCTTTATAATTGATTGAACAATTTTTTGCTGTTATAGTAATTCCTCTTTCTCGTTCTAAATCTCCACTATCCATAACACAATCAACTACTTGTTGATTATCTCTAAATACTCCATTTTGTTTTAAAAGAGCATCTACTAGTGTACTTTTACCAGCATCTACATGAGCTACTACAGCGAAATTAATTATTTTTTGCATAAAGTCATCCCCTTTTTTAATACGACTATTAATATTACACCATTTTACTTATTATTTCAAGAAAAACTTTACTTTTTTAGCAAAATATCACTTGCAATGATAAATTATCATTCACAGTAAATGGTTAAAATATTTAAATAATGGCAAAATATTTATATGAGGGAAAGATGAAAGACGAATATTTATTTAAAGATGAAAAAGATTTATATTCAATAATAGGTAAGAATATAAGATATTATAGAAAACTTTATTCAATTAATAATGATGAGATGACTCAAGAAAAATTAGCTGAAATAATAAATGTTTCTACATCTCTTATAGGCAACTTAGAAAGCAAAAAAACTTATCAAGGGATAAGTATTTATAATTTATACAAAATAAGTAAAATATTAGATGTGCCAATTGATAATTTTTTTATTGATCACTAGTGATTGCTTCAAAGAATTTATCTATGGATGTATTCAAGACTATAGAAATTTTATATAAAGACATTAATGATAGTCCTTCACTTCCTTTAGTACTTTCAAATTTTCTTATAAACTCTGGTGATACTCCAATATCTACTGCAAGTTGTTCTTGAGTTATACTATTTAGTTTTCTATACTTGATAACGTTATATGCTATTGTTTCAATAATATTGTTATCAAAGTTGAATTCTCTTTTAAATTTTGTCATGTAATCACCAATTTAATTTTACATTTTTTAATATAAATTTTATGTAATGTTATACTATACATTTTTAATTAAATAGTTTATAATTGATATATGAATATGAATCAAAGTGAACTAAATACAATTATTGGAAAAAATGTAAAAAAATATAGAAATTTATATAATAAAAAGTATGGAAAAATGACTCAAGAGAATCTGGCTGAAATAATAAACGTTTCAGTTTCATTAATAAGTAATTTAGAAAGTAACAGAATTAATAAAGGTATTAGTATTGCTAATTTATATAAGATATCTATTGTACTTAAAGTACCTATAAGTAAATTTTTTGAGGATGAAAATGATGAATAATTTAAATAATCTATCTGAAATATATTCTTTATTAGAAAGTAGTGCATTAAAAAGCAGAATTTTTTCTATAAATAAAAATGAAATGATTGAAATTAATAGTCATTTAATTCATAAAAAAGATTGTATTAGCTACTATGATAATGTTATTTTTAATTTGGATAACTATATTAGTTTTATAAAGAATCATTTATTTATAAATCCATTTGAATTAAAATATATACTTGAATTAACTATCAATTGTAATATGAACAATATATTTTTTGATAAAACTTACTATTATGACAATTTAAATCATTATCAAGATGAATTTGTTAAATTATTTATGTATAAATATGAAATTAATTATAATATATTAAAAAAACATATTAGCATTAAACATAGAAATTTTTTAGAGTTAGTAAATAATATTAATAAACATAAAAAAAGAGTATATTCTTATTTTGACGATATTAATCAAAATAATTTACTCTTTCATATAGCTATAATTGAGAATTTAGAAGATATCACTTCATAAATACATCATAAGCATTTTTATAACAAAAAGTTACTCTATTGGTATCTTTCTTTTTTTGTTTAATTAGGAAACCTTTATCAACTAATTTATTTATTACTTTATTAACTGAATTTATATGTAATCCACAATCATTTACAATATCACTTGTTGTAAACACTATTTTTTTCATCATTTCTGGATATATTTTATATATAGTTGTTCCTCCAATTTCTTTTTTAAACTCTTCTAAATCATTTTTATAAACTTTATTAATCTTTTTAATTCTTTTAATGTTAATAGTGCATTGATTTATTATACATTGAAGAAAAAACTTAACAAACTTTTCTACATCTCCTTCTATTTCACCACTTAATAAAGTAAAGTAAGTATTTTTTAATTCATCTATACTTTCTGATATAAATAAAATGGGTGGTTCTTTTTTATAAAATGATACTTGAACGGGAATCATAAATCTTCCCATTTTTCCATTTCCTGATAAGTATGGATGAATTTTTTCATATTGATAATGTGTTAATGCTGTACTTAAAAATATTTCATCTTCTTTAGAATTTATATATTCACACATATTTTTCATTAGTTCATTCACTTCAGTATAAACTGGTGGAATAAATGATACAATTGATCCTGCTAATCCTGGTTTCAAAAGAAAATTTTGCTTTTTTCTTAAATGTCCACTATTTTTAGTTTTATTGTCTTTTTTACAATCCATAAATAATATTTTATTAATGTTATTGTAAAATGAAATATCTATTTTTTTATTTTGTAATTCTGATAGTGCAAACGATAATGATTTTTTAAGATTTTCAAATTCCACAGAAATATTACTTTTTACCATATAAGGCATAAAGAACGTATTTTCTTTTTCAATTTTTGCTCCATCTATTTTAAATGAATTATAAAGTTCTAAACTATATTCTGCTTCAAGAAAACATTTATAATCAAATGGCATATTTCTTAAATATCCTTTATATTCTCCATATATTTCTCTCGTTTCAAATAATAATGATAGTATTTCATTTGATGGTGTATAATCAAATGGCATTTTTTTAGCTTTATATGGTTCCATATAATCACCTCATTCAATTATAATTTTATCATCTTTTTTTATAAAAATATACATATTTAATGTGAAATATGTATATTATTTTACAAACAAAAAGCAACCAGTTCTGATAAAACATGATTGCTTCGAGTTTAAATAGAAAATCGATTATAATCGTTTAAATCAGTTTTTAGTGATTTAAACATGTTCTAAATATTATCAGTATTTAGCATAATCACTTATCATTTTTGAGTTTACTTTCTCAATGACATATCACTTGTCCATAGTAGATAAGAATTCTATTTCTTAAGTTAATAAGAATTATATTATTAAAATACATATTTTTAAATATTATAATCATAAATTAATAAACTAATATTAACAACAACATAAATATTTAAATAAATATATACATTATGTAATATTATATATAATCTCTATATACAATAAACTAATATTATACATGAAACTATAATAATTATCACACCTATATAATAATATATTATATAGAACTTTTTTCACTAAATAATTAGAAATATCAATCATTATCCAGTTTAGTGGACTTAACAATCAAAATATTTCTTAACTATTCTTTAGGACAATATTATTGTATCAAGATAATGACACATTGTCAATTATTTTTTTGCATTTTTTAAATTTTTTTATTTATTGTTTAACAAATTGCTTTTATCCGAATATGAAGTATGTAATAAATTCTTGCTTGGCTCACTTAAAGGTCTTTTTAAATATTTTTTATAAAGTAATTTTATTTCAGGATTATCATAAGAACATTTATTTTTTCTTTTCTTATCTATTTTATATAATCCTTCGCTTCTTTTCTTTTTTATTTCTTCTAATTTAGGTATAGCACATAGTGGTTGTCCTCCACCTCCGATGCATCCTCCTTTGCAATTCATTACTTCAATAAAATGATATTTTTTATATTCATTATTTTCTAACAATTTTTCTAAGTTTTCCATTTGTTGTACTATTGCAAGTTTAATTGTTTCACCATTTACATTAATACTTACTTTTTTAATACCATCAAAACCTCTAATAGTTTCAAAATTAATCTCACCATCTTTTATATTCTTTTTTGTTTTCATTCTATAAAAAGCTCTTATTAATGCTTCTGTTACTCCACCAGTTGATCCGAATATAACTCCTGCTCCACTACTGATTCCCATCATTGTATCATATGGAGTTTCTGATAATTCGCTTAAATCAATGTCTTCCTCTTTAAGAAGTAGAGATAATTCACTAGCTGTTATTACGTAATCAATATTAAGTGTATATTCTTTTGCTTCCAGTTTTTTAGATGTGCATGGTGTTATTGCTACTGTTACTATTCTATTTGGATCAAATCCTTTTTCCTCTGAAAAATAACTTTTAATCATAGCGCATTGCATTCCTATTGGACTCTTACATGTTGATAGATTGTCTAAAAGTTCTGGATGATACACTTCAGCATATTTTACCCAAGCAGGACAACAACTAGTAAATTGAGGAAGTGGCCCATTATTTTTTAGTCTTTGAGAAAATTCTTCTGTTTCTTCAATAATAGTTAAATCTGCTCCAAATGCTGTATCAAATACATAATCAAATCCTAATTTTTTTAGTGAAGAAACTAATTTTAATTCAACATTATCTCCTGCTTCTAATCCAAATGCTTCTCCAATTGATACTCTAACTGCTGGTGCAATTATTGCTACTACTATTTTTTCATTTATATCTAATATATTTTTTACTTCTTTATAAGAATATTTTGGAATCATAGCTCCCGTTGGACACTTTAAAATGCATTGGCCACACCCTAAACAAATAGGTTCCTTGCATTTATTTAAATCATATCTTAATCCGACTATATTTTCACATGTTTTTTTACATTGCCCACAATTAATGCATCTTTCATTAACCCTAGCAATACAATTATTGTATTCACTTATACGAATTCTTTTATCTTCTAATTGATCATTTATAATTTTGCTTTTTTCTATTTGAGTTGTTTCTTCTACTACTGAATCAATAATAGAATCTAATCCTATATCAGTTATATCTTCTTCTATTTTATTAAAACTATCTTTTTTAGTATTACACATCGGGCATTTGTAATCATCTGATAACTCTTCTGTTTCTTCTATATATCCACATTTATTACATATGTATTTCATAACAACTCTCCTTATTCTTTAATCTATTATATCATATATTATTTAGATTTACTAATTTCAAAATAAAATGTTGTCCCTTTTCCTAATTTAGATTTAACTCCATACTTATATCCATGTGTTTCAAGAATAGTTTTTACTATAGATAATCCAAGTCCTGTACCAAATGCATTTCTTCTGTGTTTCTTTTCATTATGATAATATTTATCCCAAATATATTTAATATCTTTTTCATCTATTCCTTTTCCAGTATCTCTTATTTCAACTAATATAGTTTTTTTATTTTCTATTAAGTTTATATATATTTTTTTGTCATCGCCTGTATAATTTACAGCATTATTTAATAAATTATATATAACTTGTTCAATTCTTTTCTTATCTGCTTTTACCATGATAGGTTTATCATTTTCATAGACAAATTCATATCCTTCATTATCTATTAAAATATAGTATCTTCTAATAATTTCTTTTATTAAATCATTTAAATCAAATTCATCTATGTGAAGTTCATATGTATTGGATTGTAATTTTGATAAATCAAGAATATCACCTACTAAAATATTTAATCTATCTGTTTCCTCTATGATAATATTTAAGTTTTCTTTTCTTTTAGCTGGTGTTTGATTTTCCAAATCTCTTGTCATTTCTGCATATGCTTTAATCATTGTAAGAGGTGTTCTTAAATCATGACCAACATTTGCCATTAAATCTTTTCTTAATTCATCTGTTTGTGACATTTCTTTTTTGGCTAAATCTAATGCTGTTGATAATTCTTCTATTTCAACTATATTACTCTTTGTACTAAAATTAACATCATAATTTCCATTTGCCATTTTTTTAGCTGATGTACTTATATTTTCAATAGGTTTTGATATTTTATTTGATATAAAGTGTACTATTAATAAAGAAATAGCTAAAAGAATTCCTGCTATATAAACAAATTGTTTTTTTAAAATTACTATTGAATCATCCAAAGGTTGAATGGAAGTATTTAAAAATATATATAAATTATTTCCATATTTAATCGCTCTTACTAGATTTGAATTTCCAAATCTTGAATTTTTTAATAGATATGTTTTTTCTGTTTCATCACTTTCTATAAAGTTTGTTATAAATTCTGTATTTGTTTTACTATCACCTATTAAACATCCTCTATTATAAAGATTTGATACTGTCTTTGTATCATTATTTGTATAAATTGAAATACATATCCCATATTCATATGACATGTCTTCTAATTCTGAAATTGTTAAATCATCATTTTGTTTTATTTCGCGTGCTATTGTGTCTAGTTGATTTGTTTTATATATTTCGTAGTATTTATTTAAAAAGACTATTTGTGTAAAAAAAAGAATACCCAGTATTAATACTGAGAAAGCAAATAGTGAAGTCCATACTAATTGTTTAATTTTCTTTTTCTTTGATATCAAATTTATAACCCATCCTTCTTACTGTAGTTATTAAATCTCTGTATTCTCCTAAATTATTTCTAAGCATTTTTATATGTGTATCTATTGTTCTATCATTTCCATAATAATCATAATTCCAAATATTATTAAGTAATTGTTCTCTTGATAATGCTATTCCTTTATTATTTATAAAATATACTAATAAATCATATTCTTTTGGAGTAAGTGGAAGTTCTTTATCTTTAATATATACTGAATGACCTAAAAAATCTACTTTTAAATCTTTATATTTGAAGAAACTTTCTTCTCCTTTATATCTTTTGGTTACAGCATTTATTCTTGCCATTAGTTCTTTTGGACTAAATGGTTTTGTCATGTAATCATCTATTCCTAAATCAAATCCAGCCAGTTTATCATATTCTTCTCCTCTAGCTGAAAGCATTATTGTAGGTGTATTGTATTTTTCTTTTATTAATTTATATGCAGTAAATCCATCCATTTTTGGCATCATTATATCTAGTACTATAATATCAGCTTGTTCTGCTTTTTCAACTGCTTCTATTCCATTAACTGCTTCTAATACTTCATATCCACTTCCTAAACAGTATTCTTTTATTACATCTCTTATTAGTTTTTCATCATCTGCGATTAATACCTTCATACTTTTCACCTCATGTTTATAATATAATATTATAATATGAAATTCCAGTGAAATTTCAATGATTATTGTGAAATTAATCTTTTATATATTGCTCACAATTAAAACCTTTACATTTAATCAAATATTCATCAACTACTTGTTTATTTCCAATTATCATAATTTTAGGATAAACATCATTATATGATAAAAAATTATCACTAAATTTTGTGTTTAATTTATTTAATTCTTTTATAGTTGTATTTGTTAATAAATTTGAATCAATATAATAAATATTATTATCTTTAGTTAGCCAATGTTCTAATACGTCTAAAAACAAAGTGCAATCTATACTAGTACATTTATTACCTAAAAATACTATTGTAGAAAATTCATCAGCATTATATAATTCTTTTATTTTATTTTGATTAATATTTATAAAATTTAATGCTTGTGATTTTTCTTTTTTGTAGCTTATTATATTTTGACCATAATATAATTCAAATCTATAATTTAAAGCATCTTCTGGATTAGAAAAATATTTTACAATTTTATTATTTATATTTATTGTAATATAGTTTTCTGTTACTTCTTTTATTTGAAGATTTAAATTACAATCTAATTTTATTGTATTTGTTCTTTTATCAAATGAGTAGTTTTTACATTTTGAATATTGTGCGTTTTCTTTTTCATTGGGTATAGTAAATGTAACTTTATTTTCAGTCAAATACAATTTGTCATAGAATCCTGTAGTATAATCATAGTAATACCAGTCTCTATCAAATATTCTTTTATCTAATGTTTTTGAACTATATCTATAAAAATTAAAAATAGATATAAGTAAAGACACTAAGATAATAATTAAAATTATCAATACATTCTTATTCTTCATATCTATATTATAAACAAAACTATTATTTTTTTCAATTATTTATTAGTATTAGCATAATAATTAAAATCAGATATTTCTATCTCTATTGCTTCTAAATCATCAGCATCAGGTTCATTATCTAATATTTCATCTATATCAAATAAAAGTTCTGTAATTGACGAAATACTATTTATATCAAGTTGATATTTTTTTAATACTTCAAGTTGATATTCTGATAGAAAAATTCCCTTTTTAATTTCTTTATGCATATATTTTTGATCATACAAATCATCTATATTTACATTTTGATTATCTATATTCATATTTTCACCTAATAAAAAATCACTATTAATCAGTGATTCCATATTTATCTTTGAATTTTTGTACGTTACCAGTCTTAACAGTTTTAAATTTACCTGTATAGAATGAATGACATTTATTACAAGATTCTAATTGAATTTCATCTTTAGTTGATTTAACTTCAAATTCATTTCCACAAGCACATTTAACTTTACATACTTTTTGTACTGGATGTATTCCCTTTTTCATATTTTATCCTCCTCGCCATAACTAATTGATAGTTATAGAAATAACTTCATTTGGTATTATACATACTTTTTTTTATAAAATCAAGTAATAATTGTCAAATATGGACTATTTTATGCTGTCTTTTATTAATTTTATGTTTGATTCTATATCATTTTTTAATAATATTTGATAATAGTTTTGATTTTTTCCTATATATTGATTACAATCATACTCAGCTATTATTATTTTTGAGTGTGAAATTCTATTAATTAAACTAACTAAATTATTTTTTTCTTCCTGTTTTGATGAAATATAATTATTAAATTGTTTATGATTATTACACTTATCTGTTAATTTTTTGTTATTTAAGTTTATTACTATGTAGTTTGCACTACTGATTAGTTGATTTAAATAAATGTTTTTTTCTTTTAAAATATAATAATCATTATTTTTGATATTTTTAATTAAGTTATTATAGTTAATATCATCATATAAAAAGTATTTTACATTATAATTAGGAAATTCTTTTGAATTTATTTTAGATAAAAGCTTTGTTTCTCCTAGAAAAAGAATTGTTTCTTTTTTTGATTTATTAAATTTATTTGTTATAAATATTGAAACAATTACCAAGAAAAAAATAACTGGTAGTATTTTTTTCATATATTATCACCTAATATATTTTACTCAGTTATTTCTACTTTAGCACCTATATTTTGTAACTTATTTACTATATTGCTATATCCTCTTAGTATTTGTTCACAATTGTCAATTACTGTTGTTCCTTCAGCTATTAATCCAGCTATTAGAAGTGATGCTCCACCCCTTAAATCTGTTGCTATAACATTAGTTCCTTTTAGTTTTCTAGGACCTTTTATTTCTAACTTATTTAAAGTTAAAATATTTGTTATAGCTCCCATTCTATTTAAGTCATAAGTGTTTTTAAATCTATTTTCATAAATTGTTTCTTCAATATAAGATGTTCCATGGGCTTGTGTTAATAATGTTGTTATTGGTTGTTGTAAATCAGTTGCAAATCCTGGAAACACTTGTGTTTTAACATCTACTGCTTTTAAATAGTCACATTTTGATATAGTTAATGTATCATTTGATATTTTATATGTTACACCTATTTCTTTTAATTTAGATAGTAATGATTCAATGTGAGCTTTAATTATTCCTTTAATTTTTAAATTATCTCCAAGTAAAGCACCCATTATAATGAATGTTCCTGTTTCAATTCTATCTGGAAAAACATCTATAACTCCTGTTTCTAAATTTCTATTTCCATCTATTTCTATTGTTTTGGTTCCAGCGCCTCTAATATTAACACCCATATTTATTAAGAATGAAGCAATATTGACTATTTCTGGCTCAGTTGCAGCATTTTCTATTATAGTTGTTCCTTCTGCTCCGGTTGCAGCTAACATGATATTTATAGTAGCTCCTACACTAGGGAAATCAAAATAAATTTTCTTTCCAACTAGTTTATCTGCAGTTATTTTATATCTATTTTTTACTATTTCTACTTTTGCTCCTAGATTTTCAAACCCTTTTATATGGATATCTATAGGTCTTGCACCTATATTGCATCCTCCTGGAAATGATATTTCTACTTCACCAAATTTGGCTAAAAGTGCTCCCATAAAATAATAAGAAGCTCGCATCTGAATACTTAATTCTTCAGGTATCGGTCTATTTTTTATCTCACTTGAATCGATTATTAAAGCATCACCTTTATGTTCTACTTTACAATTTAATAATTCCATTATTTTTATTAAATAATCAATATCTCTTATTTCTGGTATGTTATAAATTGTACTTTTTTTGTTTGCTAGTATTGCAGCAGGTAATAAAGCTACTGCACTATTTTTCATTCCGCTTATTTTAATCTCTCCAGATAATGTGTGTTGACCTTCTATTGTTAATTTTGACATAAATCACCTAAAAAGCCTTTCTTAATAATAATATACTATTAATTATTCTTTTTATCAATGAAATATGAATATTTTTGATTCTTCATTTACACTAAAAAAGTTTTTTTAAGGCTTCTATCAGTTTAAATTTGTATTCTATATTATCTTCTTTACTATTATCAATAAAGCATAATGGTGGATATAACATACACCAATAATTGTTTCCTTTAGCTTCTCCAATTTCTATAACTAAAGATTCATATTCGCCTTCTTTGAATATTATACCTTCGTATTCCTTTTTAGGAAATTTATTAATTCCATATGAAATTTTATAATCTTTATCATAATTGTTACTTTCAAATACTTTTTTTATCTTTGATTCTATAGTTGGAATACTATTATTTATATTTTTTCTTGTTTCTTCTATACTTTTATTGTCTACAAATATTAAGTTTGATATTTCTGATACAATTTTTTCTTTGATTAATATATCATTTGCTGAATTACTGTTAGCAATAACTCTGAATCTAATAATATCATTTGACATATTATTACTATTCAATAAAAACACACTAATTAATATTGGTATTATAATTAAAACTTTTTTCATTTAAAAACCAACCTTTCAATATATTATTGGTTGGTTTTATAAAATATTATTCACTAATTATGAAGATATATCTGTCTTTTCCGGATAAATCTTTTTCTGTGATTATTTTTTCAGTTCTGAAAATAGTCCTAGCATACTCTGTGATTGCCTTACTTTGCTGATAGCCTATTTCAAATGCAATTAAGAATTTATCATTTAAATATTTTTTACATTCAGATAATATTTTCTTATAAAAATATAATCCTGAATCTTCAGCAAATAAAGCTAAATGTGGTTCATACATATAAACTGAATCCATTATTTTTTCATTATAATCAATATAAGGTGGATTACTTATGATAATATCATATTTGTCTTTTATATTTTGAAATATATCACTTTTTATAAATTCAATATTTGTTTCATTATTAACTGAATTTTGTTTTGCTAAACTTATACATTCTTCTGAAATATCACAGGCTGTTACTTCACTATTCAAATTCTTGCTTAATGATATAGCTATTGCTCCACTACCTGTACCTATATCTAATATTTTCACTTTATCATTAAATATTCTTTTTGATAATGTAATTGTTTTTTCAACTAAATATTCCGTTTCATATCTTGGTATTAAAGTATTTTCATTAACATTAATTTTATATCCATAAAAATTAACATACCCAATCAAATATTGGATTGGGTATTTATTTAATAACTTTTTATAGTCACTTTCTATATCTTTACTTACTTTTAATAATTCTTTAGCTTCTATATTAGAAATTCCTAAATTAGTTATCTTATCAATCATTATGTTCTCCAAGATGCATTCTTTCATCTTCAGCAATTAGGGCTTCAATAAGTTCTTCTAAATCGCCTTCCATAATTTTATCTAAATGCATAACTGTATAATTAATTCTATGATCGGTTAATCTATTTTGTGGATAATTATAAGTTCTTATTTTTTCTGCTCTGTCTCCTGTTCCTATTTTACTTCTTCTTTCGTTACCAAGTTTTTCATCTTGTTCACGTTGTTTTAAATCATATAGTCTTGTTTTAAGAATTTGCATAGCTCTTTCTTTATTCTTTATTTGACTTCTTTCTACTTGACAATATACTATTATTCCTGTTGGAATATGAGTAAGTCTTACAGCTGAATCAGTTGTATTAACGCATTGTCCTCCTGCTCCACTACTTCTTGTGATATCTACTCTTACATCGCTATCTTTTATTTCAATATCTATTTCCTCAACTTCTGGCATAACTAAAACAGTTGCTGTTGATGTATGAACTCTTCCTTGAGATTCTGTTTCTGGAACTCTTTGTACTCTGTGTGCTCCACTTTCATATTTTAATTTTGAATATACTGCTTCTCCGCTGATTACAACCTCTATTTGTGAATATCCTCCGCTTTCTCCTGGAACCTCATGAGTTATTTCTAATTTCCATCCTTGCTTTTCAGCATATTTGCTGTACATTCTAAATAAATCTCCGGCAAATATATTTGCTTCATCACCACCTGCAGCACCACGAATTTCCATAACAATATTTTTTTCGTCATTTGGGTCTTTTGGTAATAACATAACTTTTAATTTATTTTCCAAATTATCTTTTTCAGCATGTAAATTATCTAGTTCTTCATTAGCAAACTCTCTCATATCTGGTTCTTTAAGCATTTCTTTTGCTGCTTCAATATCGTCAAATACAGTTTTATATTTCCTATAAGTTTCAACTGTTTTTTCAATAGAGTTCTTTTCCTTAGATATCTCTTGCATTTTTTTATAATCTTCATAAATCTCTGGTTTTAATAGTTCATTACAAAGATTATTATATTTTTCTTCTAATATTTCTAATCTTTCTTTCATATTTGTTCCTTTCTATTTTTTTGAAATAAACATGAGCTAAAGATCTGATTCTTCTTCATATCCTTCATCAACAATAACTAAATCTTTATAATCATCATCTTCTTTATCATCATCCATATCATCTATATCATCATAGTAGTCGGATTCTTCATTTTCTTCATAATCTTTTTCTTCTTCAGGAATAATATCATCATCTTCATCATCTTCTAATTCTTTAATATTTACTTCAGATGTGTGATTTTCTCTTAGATCCCAATATCCTTTTTCCAATTGAATAAATCTTTTTTCTGTTGCAAGTAATGCAAAAAAATCTCCAATTTGATTTTCAAATGCTTTATCTCCTAAATTTAGAGTGTCGCATATTATTTTAAATATATCATTAATTTTCATTTTTTTACCTTTTTCTTTTAAGATAATATAAGCAATATCATCAAAAGGTAATACTTCTAAATCTTCTTTACTTATTGTTTTAAATTTCATTATTTTAAAGCCTCCTCAAGCCCTTTTCTTCTTTCCATTAAAATTATACATACTTTTTTTTATAAATCAAGTATTTTTTATTTATTTATTTCTCATAATAAATATTAGGTAATAATTATGAAATATATAAACAAATTTTTGAAAATTTTAATTTTAATTATTTTTTCTATTATTATAATAGATATATCATTTTATGTGTATGCTTATATCACTCCTAAATTTCCTATTTATACTAATAATAATATTACTTATTATGATATAGAGGGTAATGATATGTTTAATTCTAATAATAATGATTATGTTAAACTTGATGAAATAAGTCCTAATGTTATTAATGCTATTGTATCTATTGAAGATAAGAATTTTTATAAACATAACGGATTTGATTTTCTTAGAATAGTTAAAGCCATGGTTATTAATATAACTAGTGGAAAAATAAAACAAGGTGCTTCTACAATATCTCAACAATACGTAAAAAATCTTTATTTAACTTTTGATAAAACTTGGAAAAGAAAAATTAAGGAAGCATTTTTAACCATAGAACTTGAAACACATTATAGCAAAGAAGAAATACTTGAAGGTTATTTAAATACTATAAATTTTGGAGCAGGATGTTATGGAATAAAGAATGCTAGTAATTATTATTTTAATAAAAATCCTAAAGATTTAACTATTGAAGAAGCAACTCTTTTGGTAGGAATACCTAAGAGTCCTGTATATTTTAATCCTATTACAAATTACGATAATTCTAAGGATAGACAATATGATGTTATTTATAGTATGTATAAAAATAATTATATTAGTAAAAGTGATGTAGATAAAATATACAATAAAGAATTAAATTTTTATGGTAAGAAAGAAAAATATGAATTATCTAGTATTTATTATTATAGGGATTCTGTATTGAAAGAAATGTCAAGTATTAGTGAAATACCTGATACTTTACTTGACTTAAAAAAAATTAAAATATACACGAATTTTAATAGTAATGTGCAAAAAACTTTAGAAAATTGTGTTGACGAAGAAACAAAAAATACAAAGATGCAAATAGCCTCTACTATAATCGATCCTCAAACTGGTAAAGTTCTTGCTTTAATTGGAGGAAAAGATTATTCTATAAGTCAATATAATAGAACCAGTTCAGCTAAAAGACAGGTTGGTTCAACTATTAAACCATTTTTATATTATTCTGCTTTAGAGAATGGTTTTACACCTTCTAGTACATTTTTAAGTGAAAGAACTACATTTAATATTGGAAATGAATTATATTCTCCTAAAAATGCTAATAATGTGTATGCCAATAAAAATATATCTATGGTATCTGCCATTGCATATTCTGATAATATTTATGCCCTTAAAACTCATTTGTTTCTTGGAGAGGATAATTTATCTAAAACAATAGAAAGAGTTAAAATTAAAACACCAGTTAAATACAATGCAAGTGCAGCTCTTGGAACTACAGAAATTAACATGTTAGATTATGCTAATGGATTTATAACTTTAGCAAATGAAGGTAAACATGAAAGTCCTCATTTGATAGAACGAATCGAAGATGGAAATGGCAATATTGTATATGAATACAAATATGAAAATGAGTATGTATTAAATAAAAAATACGTTTATATTTTAAATAATCTTTTAACTTCTACATATAATTATAATCTTGTAAACTACGCTTCACCTACTTTAATTAGTATTTCAAATAAATTAGATAGTAAGTATGCTGTTAAAAGTGGAAGTACTGCTACTGATTATTGGACTATAGGATATAATAAAAATGTTCTTATTCTTGTATGGGCAGGAAATGATGATAATAGTAAAGTTAAATCTTCTGAATCTAGAATTACCAAGCATATTTGGGCTAATACTATAACTAATTTAGATATAAATAAAAAGGAATGGTATGACATTCCTAAAGGTGTTACTTCAAGTGTTATTGACCCAATCAGTGGTTCTGTATCTATTAAAGGTTTTGTTTGTTATTACGAAAAAGGTACCGAACCTAATTATGTTTATAATAATATTTTTGATTCAAATCAAAACACAGAATAAATCTGTGTCTTTTTTATTAATCTAATTTTGTTCCACAATTACTACAGAACTTCCCTGTTCCTTTTGTATGACATTCAGGACATTCTTTAGCTTGTTCTTCTTTAATTTCAACAATTGGTTCTTCTTTTTTTCCAAAAATTGTACCCATTTCTGGTTGTTGATTTCCTGGTTGATAGCCAGCAACGTCTGATCCTTGATTTGCAGCATTCATCATGCTTCCTGCTGCTCCGCTTGCCATATTCATTCCCATGAATCCCATCATTGCTCCATTTGAATTACTTGAAGCATTTCTTAATGCATCTGCTGAAGCACTAGCCATTAAACCAGATTGTAAATTTTTATTAGAGAAAATTGTTGCTTCATCAATCTTATTAACTTTTGTCATTGATTCATCAGTTAAATTAATATCTCCAATAGCTACATCTGTGATTTCTAAACCGTAATTCTTTTTCCATGATTCATCTAAACAAACATTCATTTCATTTGAAATATCACTATTATATAGACCAATATCTCCAAAAGAAACTTTATTTTTTCTCATAACTACTGAAATTGCTTGAGTGAGTTGTTCAACAAATTTTGCTTGTAATTGACTTCCAATAATTTCTTCATATGTAACAGTATCCTCTGGATTAGCTCCGATTACACTATTAACTAAAAGAATTGGATCAGCCACTTTAAATGCATATTCTCCGAAAAATGTTACTTCTAACATACCATATTTTTCATCAGTAATCTTTTTGGGTTGTGGTGAACCAAATTTATTTCCAGTAATAGTTAATAAATTTACAAAATATACTCTTTGATCTTTAGCAGTTTGTCCACCATAAGTAAATCTTTTTCCAATAGTTTTGAAAGTATCAATTATTCCTTTTCCTAAACCACCAGTAAAAATGCTTGGTTCACTACTTGTATCATAATAGAAAGTTCCAGCTTCTGCTGTAAATTCTTTAATCTCTCCATTATCAATAATCATCATTGCCATTCCTTGTGGAACTGCAATTGTACTTCCATTTGAAATAACTCCTTCTGAAGGATTTTTATTTCCTTCACCATGGTTAACTACTCCTTTTTGAATAATAACGTTTTTTGCTATAGTTGGGCAAGTTACAAATTCTTTAAATTGATCACCTAAAGCTGAAGTAGTAGCTCCAGATAATGCTTTAATTAATCCCATAAATCTTCCTCTTTTCTATTTATCTATTTTAAGTATATCATTTATTTAATTTTTAGTAAAACATTTTTATTTTAATAATGTAAATTAAAAAAAGATAAAATACTTTACGCATTTTTATCTATTTCTATTATTATTTGATATTTATCATCTAAGTCCATTTCAGATGTTTCAATTAATCTACTTACTTCATCTAAACTAGATACAAATTTTCTAACTCTACCTATTACTTTTGGTAAATTAACTTCTCCATCCTCAGAAATTAAACTATCATTTTCTTCAATTATTGGTTCTTCTTTCTTTTCAAACACTGGTTTTTCTTCTTCTATCTCTTTTACTTCAAACTGATTTGTTGATTGTGATGGAGTAAGTTCTATTGTTTCGATTGATTCTTCTAATTTTGTTTCTTCTTTTGGTTCTTCATACATTTCAAACACTGGTTTTTCTTGTTTAATATTTTCTATTATGTTTGGAGTGCTAGTACTTTGAAATGGATTGATTATTTCTCTATCATCTTTATATTCTACAAGTTCTGATTTTTCTTGTTCTAGTTCTGATTTTTTTGGTTCATCTATGTCAATTACTTGTGGCACATCTATTTTTATTTCTTCTGTAGGTTTATTTCCTTGAGGATTTAAGAATGATTCAATATCTTTTGGTATATCAAAATGGTTACTATCTTTATTTAAAATAATACTTACTTCATCTTCAGTTTGCTTAACAGTTAATTTTTCGTTTATAATTCTATTTAATAAATTTATTTGTAAATCTTTATCACTTAAAGATAATAAGGTTCTAGCGTGTCTTTCCGATATTTTGTTATATAATAGGGCATCTTGAACTTCTTTAGGCAAATTTAAAAGTCTTATTCTATTTGCAACTGAAGATTGACTTACTCCAAGCTTTTGAGCTATATCGTCTTGTGTAAATCCTCTATTCATTAGTTTTTTATATGATTGTGCTTCTTCAATGACAGTTAAATTTTTTCTTTGAAGATTTTCTAATAAAGCTATTTCTGCACTTGTATCATCATCTGTATTATTCATTATTGCAGGAATTTTTTTAAGACCAGCTAAACATGATGCTTTATATCTTCTTTCACCAGCAATAATTTCATATTTTTCTCCTATTTTTCTTACAACAATAGGTTGTATAACGCCATACTTAATTATAGAATTAGCTAAATCATTTAATTCTTTTTCATTAAATGCTAATCTAGGTTGAAATCTATTTGGTAATATATCTTCTACTGGTATATATAAAACTCTATCTTTATTATCTTCCATAATCTATCCTCTTTATTCCTTATTATAATTTTAATCTATTTTATAAATTTTATCAAGATAAAATTAGTAATTGTTACTACTTATATTTTTTAACTATTTTTGCATAGTTTTCTGGATATTTAATGTTTGTTTTCTTATTTTTTTTAAATACAGGTATTGTTCTAAAAGCATTATTTATTGGCAAATTATATGTTATTTTTTTTGTCATTTCTAAATCTAATTCTTTTAGTAAATACTTATATTTTAATAATTCTTCATCGCAATTAGATTTTAACGGAGAAAGATAACCATTTACTTTTACTAATGATGTTGATAATTCTAAAATAATTGGTATTGAAGTTACTGCTCTACAAGTTACAACATCAAACTTTTCTCTATTTTTCCTTGAATATTCTTCTACTCTTGAATTTATTATTTCAACATTTTTTAAATTTAATTTCTTTTTTATATATTCTAAAAATGAACATTTTTTTGCATTAGATTCTATTAAAGTTACATTTATATTTTCAAATACAATAGCAAGTACTAATCCTGGAAAACCGGCACCTGTACCAAAATCACACAAAGATTCAACACTATTTAATTGAATTGCCTTTATTAAGCATAATGAATCATAAAAATGAAGTAGAAACACATCTTTTTCTTCTAAAATAGTAGTCATATTGAATTTATTATTCCATTCAACTAATGATTCAAAATAGAAATATAATTTGTTATAAATTTCATTTGTGATATCAATACTAATACTTTTACAATTATCTATAAATTCTTGTTTATTCATTATTGTATTCCTTTTTTAAATAAACTAATAACATGGTAATATCTGATGGATTTACTCCACTTATTCTTGATGCTTGACCTATTGTTAAAGGTCTAATTTTT
>CAZBAZ010000020.1:0-20584 GCA_964490375.1 uncultured Clostridium sp. | reverse complement strand
TAAAAAGACTACTGAAATGTTTACAGTAATCTTTGTATACTTTTTCAGCAGTCTCCGTAAAACCTTTTTTATTTTTCATAACAAACTCCTAAAAAATTAATTCTTAACAACAAATGTAAGACCAGAAGGTTTACCAGATGTAGCATTAAATTTAGTAGCCTCTTCTTCATTTCTAGCATATCCAGTAGTAGCAGAAGCATTTTGAAACATATAACTCATATCAGTAACATTAGTTGTATCAAAACCACTTAAATTTAGCGCTGTAGCGCTTGATCTATTAAACATCCATTTCATATTAGTTACTTTACTTGTATTAAATTTCTCTAAGCCTTTTATTTCTGTTGCTGCACTATCAGAAAACATCTCACACATACTAGTCACATTTGACGTATCAAAACTACTTAAATCGAGTATTGTCGCTTTTGAACTTGCAAACATTTGAAACATATTTGTAACTTTGCCTGTATTAAATTTCTCCAAACCTTTTATTTCTGTTGCAGCACTTCCAAAAAACATACGTCCCATACTGGTTACATTTGACGTGTTAAAACTACTTAAGTCTAATGATGTTGCTTTCGACAATTCAAACATACTACTCATATCAGTTACTTTACTTGTATTAAATTTTTTCAAGCCCTTTATTTCTGTTGCTGTACTACCACTAAACATATCACTCATATTTGTTACATTTGATGTATCAAATTGACTTAAATCCAATGTTGCAAGTTTAGTATAAGAAAACATTCTACCCATATTGGTTACTTTACTTGTATTAAATTTCTCCAAACCATTAATTTTTGTAGCTTGAGAACCTGAAAACATCAATTGCATATTTGTAACGTTACTTGTATCAAAACTACTTAAATTTAGTTTCGTTGCTTGTGAACCAGAAAACATGTAACTCATAGACACAATTGGTTTTCCATTAATTGTAGTGCATAAATTAGTTTCTACATCACCAGTACTTGTTTTATCAGTAAGTTGTACTCCCCATCCATCAATGTTTATATTTCCCCAAGCCAAACCAGAACTAGCATAACTACCACCTTGCATATACCTATATGTATATTGTCCATTTGTATATTCTGCTCCTTGTGTAAGTTTTCCATCAAATTTACAATCAAGTTTTACTTTAAATGCAGAAGCATCACATTTCATATCACTTAATTTGCCTTCTTGTACATTTTCTTTTGTTATAGAATTTATACTTTCTACATCATTAAGCATTATATAATATGAATTATTACCAACAGCTAACTTCTCTACTTTTCCTTGACTATCAAGAATTATACAATAATCTAATTCTTCTCCAGTCATATCAAGTTTACTACTATCTTTAGAACTTATAGTAGATATCTTTTCACCATTCATAGATTCACTAATATACTTTTTAGCTGTTTCATTATAAATATTTTTTACTTCAGTTACAAAAGTACTCTTCTTTGCTTCAACAAACATTTTAAGTACATTTGGTAATGCTATTATAACAAGTATTGCAAGTATTGCTATTACTGCAAGTAATTCAACTAACGTAAAACCTTTTTTATTTTTCATAATTATTTCCTCTATTCTATAAAAATTATATCATACAATTTATTAAAATACATTACAAAAAAATTAGATTATCTATATAATCCAATTTTATATTTCATTTCTTCATATTTCTTTCTAGCAATTTCTCTTGTAAATTCTCTTCCTTCATCAAGAATCTTATCTATTTCATTGCCATTTAAATACTCATAATACTTCTTTTGTATTTCTTCTATTTTAGAACAAACAACATCAGCTACTGAACGTTTAAATTCTCCATAATTTTTACCTTCAAATTCACTTTCTATTTCACTTATTTTCTTATCAGTAAAACAAGCATAAATATTAATCAAATTTGAAATTCCAGATTTATTTATTGGATCAAATTTAACAACCATTTCACTATCAGTAGTAGCACTCATTATTTTCTTTCTAATAACACTTAAATCATCTAATAGTAAGATAACACCTTTTTTATTTTCAGAGGATTTACTCATCTTTTTAGTTGTATCAACTAAATCATATATTTTATAAGCTGATTCAGAAGTAAATAAAGGTTCTGGTAAATTAAATGTATGACCATATTTTTTATTAAATCTTTCTGCTATATCACGAGCAATCTCAACATGTTGTTTTTGATCAATTCCAACTGGAACATAATCAACATCATAAATAAGTATATCCGCAGCCATTAATACAGGATATGTTAATAATCCAGCAGAAAAGTTTGCATTTTTACGACTCTTATCTTTAAATTGAGTCATACGAGATAATTCTCCATAATATGTATTACACTCAAGGAGCCATGAAACATTAGCATGATATTCATTTTCAGATTGAATATAAATCTTATTCTTTTTTGGATCAATTCCACATGCTAAATATATTGCTATTAAACTTTTAATATTGTTATGTAATTCTTCTCTATCTTGAGGAATAGTTATAGCATGCATATCAGCAACAAATAAATATGAATCATATTTATCTTGATTTTCAACCATTTGTTTTATTGAACCAACATAATTACCCAATGTAATAGCACCTGTTGGTTGAAGACCTGTTAACATTTTTTTCATATAATCACTCCTATGAAAGTAATTATACATCAAATAAGTAGATTTTTCACTATTTTTACTAAAATTTAATAAAATAAAAATAAGGAAAAACCTTATTAATATTATTAAAAATTAACGTTTCATAGAATCTGACATATATGGATAATATGTACTTAATAAAAATTCACTTGCTTCAGGACTTGTACCAGCTAAACAAGATCTTACATCACTTTCTGACATAATTTTATCTTGAGAAATACTTTCATAAAGTTCACTTTGATTATCCAAAGGAATAAAACGAGTTCTACCTTCTATTCCATATTGTGTATCTTTTAATCTATAACCTGAAATTTCCGTGCTAACATGGTCACCGTGCTGATTAATGATTCTTTCATATATATCAGTACAACAACTAAATGTTAATAGACTTTCTCTTCTTGTAGTAGTAACAGTTTGTCTTTCAATATTATTATCATTAATATAGCCTAAACTTGTTCCTTCTCTATCTGGATACTCCCTAAAATCTGAACTAGAAAACATTTCAACACCAGCTGCATTATATGTTTTTTCAAAAGAATTACTATGTGATTTTATAATACAAGAACCATTTTTTTGCTTTTCTTTTTTACAAAACGAACTACCTTGTAATAAATCATAATCTCCAGTTTTACTATTTAAAGATAATCTAACAGAAGAAGTTTTCTGAGATTGAGCTTCATATCCTTTTTTACATAAAGAAGTTTCACCAAAAAAATACTTATTTTCAGCATTATTTAAAGTAATTTTATTTTCATCTTCAAAATGCAAGTCATCATTTAATCTATACATTGTACTAAAAGTAAATACAATATTTCCATTTTTATCAATTTCACCTTTAATAAAACAAGGAAAACTTTCTAAATGAATTTTACTTAAAAAATCTTTTATAACAGGTGTTGGACATCCTTGCATTGCATTAGCAATAACTGACATCTTAAAGTTATCAAAATCATTCTCACTATTAATAGTATATGTACTCATTTTTTATTCACATCCTCTACTTATTTATAGTATAGCAGATAAAAACAAGAAAAACAATTATTTAAGTAAAATGGAGTTTATTAAAAGTTTACAATCATTTGTTTGTGTGTTATTATATAAGTGAGGTGAGAATATGGAAAAATTAACAGATAAGCAAGAAAAAATATTAACTGTTATTAAAAAATTTATTGCAGAAAAAGGATATGCACCAACTATAAGAGAATTATGTAATTTATGTGGTCTTAGTAGTACAGCAACAATGTTTGTTCACTTAAAGAATTTAACTAATAAAGGATATATTAAACAAACAGAAAATAAATTTAGAACAATTGAGTTAAATGTACCAAATGAATATAGTAAGAATAATGATTCAGTCGTAGAAGTACCATTACTAGGAAAAGTTGCTGCTGGAAATCCAATTGAAGCAATAGAAAATCCTGATAATTATTTCTCTCTACCAAAAGAATTAATACCTCAAAATAATGAAGTATTCACTCTTGAAGTTAATGGTGAATCAATGATAAATATTGGAATATATGATGGAGATATTATTATAGTTAAAAAGCAAAATATAGCCAACAATGGTGAAATAGTAGTGGCATTAACTAATGATAATGAAGTAACATTAAAAAGATTTTATAAAGAAAAAGATCACATTAGACTTCAACCAGAAAATGACTTTTTAGACCCTATCATATTACCAAATGTTACAATTCTAGGAAAAGCTATTGGATTATATAGAAAAATATAACAAACTAAAAGTTGCTAATTAAAGCAACTTTTTTATTTAGTAAAAATCATATAAACCATAAATGCCATCATCAAAACATAAACAATAATTCCATTTATCTGGTCACTACGTCTACCCTTATCCCCTATTCCAATAGCCATAGATATTAATACTCCACCAATAAGTCCACCTAAATGAGCAGAAACATCTATTCCAGGTATTAATAAACCAATAACTAAATTTAATAAAATAACAGGAATAACTTGACTTCTTAAAAGTCCTTGTAATGTAGCTCTATAATAATATGTAAAATATGCTATACTACCAAGTAATCCAAATATTGCACCACTAGCACCTATACTAAACACATTACTATCCATAAATACACATGAAAATATATTACCAAGAATACCACTCAAGAAATATATAAGTAAAAATTTACATTTACCATAATACTTTTCTACTTGAGGACCTAAAATATACAAAGCATACATATTAAATGCTATATGAATAATGTCAGCATGTAAGAACATAGAAGTTATTAAAGTATAATATTTTCCACTTCTAAGACTAATATAATTATTAGCTAAATTATAAGACAAACTTCCATCTCCATCATATAAAAGCATATATAAATATACCATAATATTAATTACAATTAATGCATAAGTAATAACAGGTTTTTTAGGACTAAATATTTTAGCTAACTTTTTTTCATTCTTAATAGTTTTTTGATTCATATCTTCAGTTAATTTAAAAAATTCAACTGGATCAACTTGATCACTTAATTCTGCATCCTTAACTTTAGGAAAGAATTCACTAACAAATTTATTAGTCTTAAAATCATTTATCTCATCTATTTTAATAGTCTCAATATTTTTAGTATCAAATACTTTAACACTCTCTCCAGTATCTAAAAGTAAATTTAACATATTCATATTAAATGATAAAGTACTCTTTTTAATACTTCTCATTATACTTTGTGCTTTATAAGTATCAGTCTTTAATTGTTCTTCATTATGTATATAATTAACATTGATTCTAATTAATTTTAAATTACTTTCCATATTTTCAAGCCAAATTTCATTTTCAAGACCATTTATAATAACAGGTTTATAATCTTCTTCAGTTATAAAATAATGTAATATTTTAAGTATTATATCATCTTTTTTATTAATTTTTATATTCATTATAACTTCCTTTCATTAATATTATTTTACTATTAATCATATTATTAGTAAAGAGGTGAAAAATATTAAAAAACATATAAAAGATATATTTTTGTTCTTAATTATTCTTCTATTTTGGTTACTTAGTGGACTTATTTTTAAGGTAGATAATAGTTATTATAGTTTATTAGATATCCCATCATTTACACTTTCAGGTAAATTTATAAGTATTTTATGGTTCATAATTTATATTTTAATAACTATTAGTATTATAAAAATATCTAAAAAAACAAATATTTTCAAAAATGACGATTACACTTATATATTAATCACTAATTATATAGCTAATCAATTATTTATGTATTTCTTTTTTTATCTAAAAAGTCCATTTCTAGGTTTTGCTATCACTACAGTTATTTTATTATCAACTATATTTTTATTTATTGAAACAAAGAAAATATCCAAAAAAGCATCATACTATCTTATACCATATATAATCTATAGTATTTATGCTTTCATACTAATGAGTACAACATATTTTATGAATTTTTAAACATATCTAAAATTTCATAAAATTCTTTTTCAGGTTTAACTTGAAACTCCATCCATTTTCCTGTTTTTGGATGATTAAAACCTAAATATTCAGCATGTAACATTTGACCATAATCATTAATTATTTTTCTTCTTCCATACACTGGATCATTAACAATTGGATAACCTATATATTCCATATGAACTCTAATTTGATGAGTTCTACCAGTTTCAAGAACAAGTTCAATTAATGTAGCTTTTTTGTATCTTTCAAGTACAGTGAAATTAGTAACAGCATTTTTAGCATTAATATCACTAACGCACATTTTCTTTCTATCAGTTTTGCTCCTTGCTATAGGGGCATTTATTTTACCTTTATTATTTTCTATCACACCATGAACTAATGCAATATATTTTCTTTTAATAGTTTTATTTTTAAAACCAAGAGATAGTATTCTATGAGCTTCATTAGTTTTAGCAATCAATAATATACCAGAAGTATCTTTATCAATTCTATGAACTATACCACATCTTTCTATCCCTTCTTCATCACTTAAATCTTCAGTATGTGCCATTAAAGCATTAACAAGCGTACCAGAATAATTTCCACTTCCAGGATGAACAACCATACCACTTTTTTTATTAACAACAATTATATCATCATCTTCATATAAAATATCAAGAGGAATACTTTCAGCTTTAATATCAGTGTCAACACTTAAATCATTAATAGTAATTTTATCTCCTTCTTTTAAAGCATATCCACCTTTAACAATATTACCATTAACTAAAATTTTACCACTCTTTATATTTTTTAAAATAAAATTTCTACTTTCACATAAAACTTCAGTTAAATATATATCTAATCTTTTTAAACTATTTTCTTTATCAATTATTAATTCTTCCATACTTTTCCATCCTTAAATAATATAATAATCATAAAAATTACACCAAAAGTTATAAATATGTCAGCTACATTAAATATTGCAACTTCATATCCAAATATTTTAAAAGATAAATAATCAACTACATATCCTCTAAATATTCTATCAATTAAATTTCCTGTAGCACCACCTAATATTAAAGTAAGAGATAACAATGTAATATCATTATCATAATTCTTTTCAATTTCTCGAATAATATAATAAATCAAAAGTATAGTTATAAATATAAGTATTATCATATTACCACTCATTATACCAAAAGCAGCTCCATAATTTTTAACACAAGTAAGACTAAAAAAATTATCAATAATAAGTTTGCTATTACTAATGCAAACATTACCAATAATCAACATTTTTATTAACTGATCAAAACCTGCTAATAAATTTACAGCAAAAATAATTATAAATATTTTTCTCTTCATTACAATATTATATCAAATTTTTTATGATATATCTATCAAAATAACATCTTCTCCCATTTTTTTTATTTGAGAAAATTTAATATTTAATTCATTAGTATTAGAAAATAAGTTTTTCATAAAATTACACTTTTCAATAACAAAATGTACCATATATCCATTATTATCAAATTCTACATCTATAATTTTTCCCACTCGTTTTCCATCTCTAATATTAATAATATCCTTTTTTTGTAATTCAGATAATTTCATACTAAATTATATTATAAAATTAATTTTTTAATACTATTTAATGCACTACTTTCAATTCTAGATATTTGTGCTTGACTAATATTAAGTTCACTAGCTAATTCAGCTTGACTTAATCCATCAATATATCTTTTAACTATAATAGTTCTTTCCCTATCCTTAAGCCTATTTAATGATTCCTTTAGAAGAATTAAATCATTAACATTAATATTTTTATCATCTTCTAGTTGATCTAATAAATATATAGTATCCCCTCCATCATTATATATAGGCTCAAATATACTTACTGGTTCACATAAAGAATTTAATACATTATATAACTCATACTCACTTATATTAAACTTATCACATATTTCCACATTAGAAGGATATCTTAAATTCTCTCTTAAATATTCTTCTTTATAATTAATAATCATATAAGATAATTCCTTAATACTTCTAGATATTCTAATTTGACTATTATCACGAATATATCTTTTAATTTCTCCCTCAATCATAAAGACAGCATAAGTACTAAATTTAACATCATAATTTAAATCAAAATTATTAATGGCTTTTATAAGTCCTACAACACCTATTTGAAATAAATCATCTAAATTATCACACCTATTATGATACTTTTTTAAAATGCTTAAAACAAGCTTTAAATTACATTCAACTAAAGTATTCTTAACCTCTTTTTCACCACCCTTATATCTTTTAAACAAATCAATCATTTCTTCATGCTTTAAAACAATTAAATTACTAGTATCAATACCATTAATCTCAACTTTATTTTTAGCCATAAAAAATTCCTTTCAAATTATATTGAAAGGAATTAACATTTTTTATTCACTAATCTAATTTAATATTATTAGCTAAAACTTTTAATACATCTGCATCCTTAACTTGTTTAATATAATGATTTCCACTTCCATCAGTTTCATCTTTAACAAATGCAAATCTTCCAGTGAAATCTTCTCCATCATCAGTTAATTCAGATGCAAAATAGTAAGTATCACCCTTATATGAAGCTTGTCTTACAATTAAGAAAGAAGCTCCATTTTCTAACTTAAAAATTTTATTAGTTAAATTTTCCATACCCTTTTTCCTCCTTATTTACTTAATGAATTTCCTAAATCACTAGCTTCATCAAAATACCAAGTAAAGTCATCTTGATTATCATTAACAATTGCATCATTTAAGTTATCTAATTCACCAGCACTTAAATCACCAACTGCTTCATTATATGTTTTTTCTTCACCAGTTTGTGGTAATGTAGCATCTTGTTTTAAATCTTCCTCAGTAACTTTAGATAAACCATTTTCATCTTTTTCTAAATCTCTTTGTTCAAGAACAGTAGTTTGTCCATCTTCATGTAAATAAGCATCTCCAGAACTTGTTACTTCTACTCCAGTAGACTCATTATAAACTGTTTCACCAGCATCTAACCTAATGCCAGTGTCCTTACTGGGAGTTGGTGTGGTATCTGTTTTATCTTTTTCATCATCTGTCTTAGTTTTATCGTCATCTGTCTTAGTTTTATCGTCATCTGTCTTAGTTTTATCGTCATCTGTCTTAGTTTTATCGTCATCTATCTTAGTTTTATCATCTGTCTTAGTTGTTATACCATCAATTGTTTTGTCATCTTCACCATCAGTTTTAGTATTATCAGTTTGTTCTTGCTCTTTATCTTTTTCAGTCTCTTGAGATACAGTAATATTTTGAGTTATATTAGTTATTTTTAATTTTTCATGTAAAGTAGCTAAATGATATGCAACACCAGTTACACCAACAGCATTTAAGAAACCAATAGCAGCAAACACAATCTTATCCCATTTAGATAATAATGTAGGTTTAGCATCAACTACTTCTTCAACTTTTTCACGTTCATCTTCTACTTCTTCTTCAGGTATTTCAAGTTCTTCCCCAGGCTCAATTAAATCTTCTTGTTCAGGTTCATCAAGTGGATCGCCAATATCAGCTAGAAAATCATCTTCATTTTCTTTATTTTCATCTTCAGAATTAGTTAATTCATCATCAACTGGAGCTATTGGAGCACCAATATCAATTAAATCATCATCTGTTTTCTCAGGTTCAGTTTGAACTGGAGTAACATCAGCAGGAACAGGAGTAACAATAGAATTATCTAAATCATTAGTAGAAGTTTCTTCTAAAGGTTTATTAATTTCTTGCTCCATATCATCAGTTTTATTTAATTCAGCGACATTTGGTAATTTTCCACCATGCTTTAAAACTTCCATTTCATCTGTTAATCTTTGTTCATCAACAGCATAAGTATCTAAAGCATCTTTATAATTTTTTAAACTAGCTTCATTAGCAGCTAATCTTTGTTCTAAGAAAAATCTTCTGTCAGGTGAAACATTAGTAGTACTAGGTGTATAAGGAATTCCAGCTTTTGCAAGTTCATTTAATAATTCTTGAGATGGATTTCCAAGTTCAATATTGATAGCCTTATTTTCAGCTTCTAGACTTGCAATCATATTTCTAGTATTTCTAATATCAAATCTTACTCTATTTCTTTCTCTATAGTCAGCAGTAAATTGATCTTTTTTAGTTCTTTCCTCACTATTAATTCTCTTAATATCATTATAAACTCTATCAGTAAATTTATCGATTGTTCCAGTTATTTCAGCAATATCTGCAAAACTAAATTCAACTGAATCTTTACTTTTAAATTTGCCACCATCACGAGTAATGCCAACCAACATATCTGTTCCAATAGCATTAGCTTCATTTTTTAATTCATCAATTTCTTTCCAAGTACTACTTAATTCATCAAAACCAACTTCTTCTAAATCAGAATACTTGCTAATTATTTCATTATATCTTTCTTCAATATTCGCTAATTTTTCTCTCATTATTTAGCCTCCTTCTTATTTCTTAATAACATTTTAATTTGATATTTTAGTTCTCCATTATTATTAATATCAGATAAAGATGTAACTTTATATCCTTTGTCAGTAAATATTTTAATCATTTCCTCTTCAGTTACATACTCAGTACTTAAATCTTCATAATCAGAAGAACTACTTGTTCCAAGTATTTGTTGAAGTTTAATTTTAGTTTTAGTTTCAATGCTTCTTGTTCTACCATCATTAACTTTAGGATTCTTAGTAGACCAATCAGTCCATTCACCCCATTTAGATGAACTTGTCTTTGTAGCACTTGCATAACCTTTTGGAGCTACAGCAGTATATTCACTAGTAGTACTCTTAGCTGTTTTATACCATTTATAAGCAGTAGACTTAGTAGCAGTATCTTTAATAGCACCTTCTACAGGAGCTTCTGTATAATATACTTTTTCGCCTTTAGCTTCACTAGTTCCAGATGGATAATATTTTCTTCCTCCATCTTCTTCAAGTTTATACCAATTATAATACATTCTTTCTGATTTTTGACATTGAACTGTATCAGTTGTCTTACATGCTACTTCACTAGCAGTACTCCAATCACCATAAGTATGACATTTAACACTAGCAGAAGCAACTTTATTACTTATAACGCTTGATGTTTTATCGCCTTGTTTAACACAACTATAGAATTTATCAACTTGTTTATCATAAGCAGTATTACTTCCCTTACCACACTCTTTTGTTTGATAAACAACTAAATCACTATTAACATCAGTCTTACATGCATAATATAATGTTGGATCAAATGAACTATTAGCAGTTCTATACCTATAATATGTTTTTAAAACTCCACCATCATAATTTGGATATCCTTCAATTTCAGTAGCACTATATGCTTTTGCTCCATTTTTTCCTAATGCATATACTTTTTTACTAGAAGAAGTATACCACTTATAAGCTTCAGTTGTTTTAGTCTTTTCATCATTTAATTTATATTCATCATTTGGTGCAGCAACATAATATTCTTTAATATCAGAAGCATTAGTACTAGTACCAGTAGAAGAATAATAAGTATTTTTAACAACATCCCAAGTAAATAATTTATCTCTGTATCTATAATAATTTGTAGTAGCTAATGTTTTATAAGATGTGTATTTAATATCATCTTTCCATAATTCTTCAACGCTACCAAGTTGAGAATTTTCTGTTGATTTTAATGCTTGAGGCATAAATTTAAATTCAATATAGCTAGAATCAGTAACTACATCATTTAAAGTTCCTTCTGCTAATGTATTATATTCATTATCAGAATTTTTATCAGTACAAGATAACCAAGGTGCATAATGTAATTTACCATTTTCTAATCTACAAACTCTAATATAAGTATTTTCAACACTACAACTACTAAAATTAGTTGGGTTAACTAAACCTTTATCAATTAAAATTTGTAAGTCAACTTGATTACATTTACCATTAGAACTTGGTATTTCATCATTATTATTCTCATAATATAACTTACCAGCATCTAATAGTGTTTTCTCATAATCGAATGTTTCAGTTTTATTAGCTGTTCCTTCCTCATTATTTCCTTTATTGCAACTCTTAATCAAGAAAAATACTATGATGATAGCAATAAGGATAAGTACAATAATTAATAACTTTTTTGATAACCCAGAGCCATTTTCACCATTTTCATAGCCATAGTCATCATAATTATTTGCCATTTTCTTTCCTCCATCTGACTTTTGTCATATTCTACATAGTATTTTAGCACATTACATAGTATAAAAACAAGATAAAAATTAAAAAAAATGACAAATAAAATCATATTTTCATTATTAACTTTAAACGTTTAATAATTTTCTTCTCAATTCTAGATATATATGATTGAGAAATAGTTAATTTATCAGCCAACTCTTTTTGCGTAAGTTCCTTTTTCCCAAACAATCCATATCTAAATTCAATTATTTCAGCTTCTCTTCCACTCAATTTTTTAACTTCTTTTTCTAATAATAACTTATTATCTTTTTCTTCTATTGCTTTTTGTATAATATCCTCATCTGTTCCATAAATATCTTCAATATGTAATTCATTACCTTCATTATCAAAATTAACTGAATCTTCAAAACTAACCTCATTATTTCTTTTCTTATTTTTTCTTAAAAACATAAGAATTTCATTATCAATGCATCTAGAAGCATAAGTAGCTAATTTAATATTTTTATCCAATTTATATGTTTTGATTCCTTTAATTAAACCAATAGTTCCAATACTTACTAAATCTTCCAAATCATACATAGAATTAGAATATTTTTTAGAAAGAAAAACAACTAATCTTAAATTATGTTCAATAAGTTTATTTCTAGCATCTAAGTCACCCATATTACTTTTTCTAACTAAATCTTCTTCTACTCTTTTAGGCAAAGGCGGTGGCAAAATATCAGTACTTCCGATAAAAAATACATCATCACTTCTAAAAAACTTATCAAGTATTTTTTCTATCATATTTCCTCCATTAATTTATAATTTAATAGACAATTAAATCCATTAAACTTTTTATTTATAACACCAACAACTACATCATCACGCACTCCTATACCATCAATAAAAACTTTCTTTGGCTTAAAACACTTAATTAAAGACTCACTATTAATAGTTTTATACGGAACTAAATAAAAATTCTCATCAACTTTTTTATTAATGATTATAACTTTCTTATTACTAAATGGATCAATCAAAGAATTACCACTATCCATAAACCCATTTAAATATATAATTTTACCATTATTTAAATAAATATTTACTCTATATCTATAATTAATAATATTCTTTAAATTATATGTAAAATACTTATAAATTTTCATAATAAATGGTATTAATAATATGAAATAATTATACTTTATTAAATTTAAAGATTTAAAATATATCAAAGAACCCCCTAAAAAGAAAGATAATATATAAAAATAGATAATGTTTTTAATATATTCTTTAAAATTAATATAACCAAATGCAACAAATATCATAACAAAACATAATAATATTCTAAATGTATAAAGAACAAAATCATTAAAATTAACAAATAAATATATTATAGATATTTCACCTATCAAACAAGAAAAAACAATTTTTATTCTTTTAGTATTTAATTTCATTATACTTTTAAGAATAGATAATAAAATATAATCAATAACAAAATTCAAAAATATTAATTCATCTATATATATCATTTAATCACCACTAAAATTATAAATAAAAAAGCATGTATTTTTTGTCGAAATACACACTTTATTTAATAAATTATAATTTTAATTTAAAAGAATATCCTCCATCACGTTCTTGATCCCATCTATCAAGTTCTTTTTCTTCCAATATACTATCATTTTCATTTTCAATTCTATGGTTAATTTCAGCAATTACTCTAACAGAATCTAATATTTCACTTGCATAATCATTAACATCATTTACTCTTAAATATATTTTTTCAAACATATTATATTCTACTGGACTTTTACTACGAGTTCCATAATCTCTAACAAAAAGTCCAAAGTCTCTAAGTCTTCTTTTACTAACAAGAGATTTATCTTTAGAAGAAAGAATCAAATTTTTAAATAATAACACAGAAATTCTATACAAAGACATTTTATCAAAATTATATTTTTTAGAATTACCTATAGCAGTTCTAAGATCATATACATAATCACTTACATCATTAAACTTTTCAAATCTATCAGCTAGATCAGTAAAAAATTTATAATTTCCATCTTCAGCATATTTATAAAGTAAACTTTTAATCACAGTTGGATTTAAAAATATTTCATTGTCTTTATAAAGAACAGGAATATATCTAATACCTATATCATAATCATCATTTTGAACAAAATAAGCAACATTTATATCAGGATAATAATCTTTATAAGTCATAATCTTATCACTCAATTCATTTTCTAATCCTTCTTCATCAAATAAAACAGTATAATTATCTAAAGAACTAATGTTTGTTTTACTTGATAACATGTGATACTTATGATATCTAACCATTATCATACCATTTTTACTTACATCACTTTTACTAACATTACCACATATAATAGTATTATTTTTAGACCTATTATTCTTTCTTAAAGAGTCCAAAAAATCTTTATATTTATCCTCACTCATAATAATATCTACAGGATTCAAATATTCAACAAGCATATATCTATTATCTTCAGATTGAAATTTCATATTACTCATATTCATTTACCCCCTTAAAAACTGGCTACATTATACCAAAAAATGCATTAAAAGTCAATTTTTACTTTACTTAAAGATTTTTTTATGATAAATTATATGTGGCTTAAAAAGAGGAGGCAAGTTTAAAAATGGCAAAAAATGTATCAAATAGAAAAAATATGAGTTCACAAAATAGACCATTCTCAGAAAAGGCAACTAAGAAAACTCAAAAAATTAATCTACAAACTGTAGTTGTTGATGGAACAAAAGTTAGACTTTCAGCAAAAGAAATCAGAACTAATAAAAAAAATAAATAATTGAGCATAAAGCTTAATTTTTTATTGTATTAAAAATGGCACTTCATTTAAAGTGTCATTTTATTATTTCTTGTTCTAAAACTAATTCAATATCATAATGTTTTTTTACTTCTTGTTTTATATAATTTATAAGATTAACAATATCTTCTGATGTAGCATTTCCATTATTTATTATAAAATTAGCATGTATCATACTAACACTAGCTCCACCAATAGTATATCCTTTTAACCCTAAATCATCAATCAATTTTCCAGTGCTAAATCCTTCAGGATTTCTAAAAACGCTACCATTAGAAGGATGAGTTAAGTCTTGAGATTTACGCCTAGCCTCCATCTTTTCATTTATAAATGATTTAAGTGTTTCTTTATCACACTCTTCTATTTTAAATGTAGCATCTAAAACTATAATATTTTTGTTTTCCTTTAACATAGATGTTCTATAATCAAACATTAAGTCACTGTTCTTTAACTCTTTAATTTTACCATTTTCTAATACTGTACAAGAAACCAAAACATTAGAAATAGAACTACCATAACAACCAGCATTACCACAAATACTACCACCAATAGTTCCAGGAACACCACATGCCCATTCTAAGCCTTTATATCCAAGATTAGATATATTATTAGCAAGTTTATTAATCATACAACATGACTCAACAACTACACTATTATCTTTAATTTTATAATTATTAAAGCCCTCTAATTTAATAACAACACCATCATAATAAGAAGGTAAAATTATATTAGAACCATTACCTATAACAAACCATTTAGACTTATATTTGTCTAATACATCAATTACACTCTTTAATTCATCAATATTATTAATTGACAAAAACACTTTAGCAGTACTCTTTAATTTATATGTATTATAATTTGATAAATCAAAATCTAACTTTACATCTAATATTTTATTTAACTCTTCTATCATTATTTCAAATACTCTTCTATTTCATCACTACCAGATTTATAATCAACAATTCTACCATTACTTACTTTAATTAAAGTTAAACCATTAATTTTTAAATCATTAACAGATGATGCTTTCTTATTTTCTTCTTCACTCTTATATTTAGAGTTTCCATCCTTACTCATATCAACTTTATATGTTCTAGTTTCACTACTAGCAAGTAAATTATTTACATAAATATCATATGAATAACTACTACTATAATCATCAAATAAAACATAATAATTTTTTTCACTTCTATTTAATACTTCACCTATCATAATATATTCACTACTAATAGATGTTTCTTCAGTTTCAGGTTTAGTATACCCAGCTTCAAATACACCTAACTTTTCCATTCCTATCATCATTAAGTACATTAAAGCCATAGCAATTAATACACCTAAAACTGTTTTAACAGCACTCATTAATTTATCATCAGTCTCAAGTTCTTTAGATTTATTTCTCACTCTTTTTGGTTGCTTATACTTAACTTGCATCTTATTTTTTGCCATTTTTATCATCTCCGTACTCAAATTATAGCATATTTTAGGGAAATGTACCATTTATTTATTGATTTTTGATATTTTTTAGTATATAATTTATTTACGTATTTAAGTGGCAGTGCTATAAGGAGTTATAACGTGTTTCTTGAAATTTACTAGTAACCTCTGCCAAGGCGAAAATATCAATAGAAACTCCCTATAATGAAAATAGTGGCCTTTTAATACAAAAATATTTTGTAAAGGAGGAACAAATACTATGTCAAGATATACAGGTCCTGTATTCAAGAAATCAAGAAGATATGGTTTTTCTACACTTGAAACTGGTAAAGAATTAAGAAAAAAACCTACTGCTCCTGGAATTCATGGAACAAGTAGAAAAAAACTTAGTGAATACGGAGTTCAATTACAAGAAAAACAAAAAGCAAGATTCATGTATGGATTATCAGAAAAACAATTCGAAAAAACTTTCGAAGCTGCTGGTAAAATGCAAGGAATTCATGGTACTAACCTATTAATACTTTTAGAAAGTAGATTAGATAATTTAGTATACAGAATGGGATTTGCTAAAACAAGAAGAGCTGCTAGACAACTAGTTAACCATGGACACATTGCTGTAGATGGTAAAAAAGTTGATATTCCATCTTACAGAGTTAAAGTTGGAAGTACTGTTTCAGTAAGAGAATCTTCTTTAGATCACCCAGTTGTTAATGAATGTTTAAATATGGATATTAATATTCCTTCATTTGTTAATGTTGATAAAACTAAGAAATCTGGTGTTTATGTAAGATATCCAGAACGTGAAGAATTAAATGCAGAAATTAACGAATCATTAATAGTTGAATACTATAATAGATAGAAAACAAGAGTTCAAATATGAACTTTTGTTTTTTTATTGCAAATAAAAACTAAGAATTTTTTTCTTAGTTTTTAAACTTAATCTTTTAACTGTAATTTTTCTGCATCACTTATCGCACTTATCGCTTCAGGATTATCCCAAGAAAAACTCATAACGCCACAAACACCATCTTGTCTAACTATTTTTTCAGCATCTTCAGGGGTATATGTACCATTGTTTTTCGGAAATTTTGGGTCCATAATAGTTACTTGCCCTTTTTCTTCACCAGGACACACAACATAATAGTGGCCAGGCTTTAAAACAACAACAGGATTCCCATCTTCAACTGAATCAAAAATAAGATTTATCCTTTCATCATTAGTTCCATCACTAGTTATAAGATTAGTTTCTATTCCATGTTCAGAAGCTATGTATCCCATTTCTTCCCAGCTACAAGCTGGTTGTTCAGAAATAAATCCACCTGCTTCCTCATTCCAACGATATGAATCATGCATTATTGTTTCAGGGTTAATGGAAGAATCCTGTTCTTTACCAGCAACTATCATTGCAAGACTAGTAAAACCACACGCAGAACTACCAATATTACTTTCTGGATAATTTTTATTATAATTAATTCTTTTCCATTTAGAATCATCTTGACTATAATATACTAAATTACATCCATTTACTGTAGCGCCATCAATATTTGTTGAACTTTTTGACAATGCTTCTAATTGCCAAATTAAATCTTTAAATTCTTTACTTAAATTATTTTTTCCGGTTTCACTCTCTTCTAAAGCAACTTTAATAGATTGAACATCTTCACTTGAAAAAAATTTATTTTGATACAATGCTCCTACAATTTTTTCAAAATCGTCATATGATGTACCATTTTCAATCATATTAGGCATTATTGTACTAGTAATAACACTCATTTCAACCAAACCTTCATCAATTGCTTTAGAAAAAACAGCATTTAAAAGTTTCGAATCTTTTAAACTATCACTATCTATAATTCTACACTTTATGCATGATGATAATATTACAGTAAATACTTCAACACCATATTCATTAATAACATTTAACAATGCCTCATTGCTTTCTAACCCTTCAGTCAAAATTTGAAGTATAATTTTGGACACTGTTGAAAAAAAGTCAGCATTATTTTTAATAGAATTTACAATTGATTCAAAGTCAGTTATATCCACAGATACATTTTGAGATAAATTATATACTTCATCAGCCTCTTTCATTATTTGCGAAGCATAATCGCTTAAATTATAACTATTTCGAAGTGCTGCTTCTAATTTTACCGCATTGATTTTTAAATCACTAAGAGGATTCTTCACTCCAGTATTATAAGTTGAATTCACATATTTTGATGCATCTTTTTCAATTAACTCTACATTTTCTTTTCCCATTATTCCATCTCCAATTTAAGTTTAATCTTTTGCGTGATTACCACTATAAATAGAAAATGTATTTATTTTAACAGATAATTGTTTTATTCTTCTATCTAATTCATCTATTCTACGATTTACACACTTTATTGTATCACTAATTATAGTTAATTGATTTTTAATATTATGTTCTCTATTAGAAAGCGAATCATAACCTATACCTACTCCACCAATTTGGCAACCTTCACTCAAATTTTCAATTACTGATTTAAACTTTTGGCTCTAGATAATCTAGTGGGGAGCTAAATTTATAAAAATCTAGATAAAATAAGGGAAAACTCTTATTTTTTTAGTATAAAATTTTATCAGCCATTTTTTTCGGCTGATAACACTTATTTTTTCATTTTTTTGTATTTCTATCTATTTTAGTAATTCCACTCACTTTTCCATTCAAAATATACATTAATCTTAATCTAAAAAAATTAAAATTTCTATATCCATATGCTATTCTTTTTATTACCTTAATTTTATTATTTAAGCCTTCAGTAAATCCATTAGAAAATCGTTTATCAATAAATGAATTAACTATATATGGTAACCAATTTTTAATTGTTCTAGCTGCCATTTCAAATTCTTCAAGTCCACAATCTATACAACAATTAATCCACTCTGTAAATTCATTTTCTGCATGCTCATAATCAGTATAATTTATTATATCTAAAAATAGTTCTTTTAATATATATGCTTGATTCAATTCAGGATGTATTTTTAATAATTGCTCTCTCAAATCAAATTTTAAAATATCCACCATGTGTTTATTCTTATATCTTTTTGTGTATACCCACCAATCTATATCATTACTATATTTTCTTAATAATGTTACATTCTTTTTATTCTTTAACATTCTATATTCTTTACTATTATATCCATATGTTTTTTGTAATCTTATTCTTACTTTATCTAGCGCATCCATTATATATCGTGTATAATGAAATTTATCTACTACGTACTTTGCTTTTGGGAACATTATTTGCTGTACTAGTAGATATGGTTCGTACATATCTGATATGACGAATTCAACTGAGTACCTATTATTACAGTATGTGAAGTACTGTATAAGGTACTCTTTTTTTCTTTCTGGTAAAATATCTAAACATTTTTTATGTATTGGATCATTTAATACAAAAGCATATTTTCCATATTGAGTATCAGCTTTAAATTCATCGAATGAAATTACTTTGGGTAAGTTCTTAACATATTTAGGATATTCATTCATTGCATTCATTAAAATATTTCTAACAGTTCCTGAAGATATATTGTTTTCATCAGCTATATATTTTAAACTCAAATTATAATCTAATAAATCCTTTAATATCTTTTGAGTTAATTTATTTGTTATTGTTTTTCCTTTATCATTCAGTTCCAAATTCTCAACAAATCTTTTATTACACTTATGACAAATAAATCTCTTTTTTATTATGTTTATTGTTGTATTAGTTTCCACTACCTTTAAGTATTTTAGTTCCATAGGCCTTAATTTATCATGAATACTACTCGTATATTCATTACATATTGGACATTTATCTTTTCTATTTTTACTTTCTAAATATATGACTTTTTTTCTATTTTTATTTTCATATTTTTCTTCAATTTTTATTATTTTATACCTTTCTAAATCTAATATTTTTGATAATTCATTCATTTATTTTTTATCACCTCTTATAATAAATTTTATCATAAAAAAGGAGATAAACATTTTCATGTTATCTCCCCACTAGATTATCTTGTTTTGCTATAAAAACTCCCCACTAGATTGCCTATATGGTTATTTTCTACTCCCCACTAGATTATCTAGAGCCA
>CAZBAZ010000019.1:0-20645 GCA_964490375.1 uncultured Clostridium sp. | reverse complement strand
GTACATTTATACTACTTTCTTAATTTTTTTTAAATTATAGGTCTGAATAGTTACCGAAAATTAGCAAATAATTAGAAAAAAACTAGACAATAAGGCCTTTTTGTGTTATTATTATATCGCTTAATCCGCTGCATTATGTGTATGATTAAAGAAAGCACAAAGGAGGATAGATCGTATGAACTTAATCGATAAGATTAATAAGAAACAAATTAATCCTAATGTTCCAGCATTTCAAGTTGGAGATACTGTAAGAGTAGATGTTAAAATCAAAGAAGGTAAAAGAGAAAGAATTCAAGCATTTGAAGGAATCGTAACTGCTCGTAAGGGTGGAAGCGTATCTGAAACATTTACTGTTAGAAAGAAAAGTGGAAACGTTGGTATTAATAGAGTTTTCCCAGTTAATAGTCCTTTAATCGATAAGATAACAGTTGTTAAAAAAGGTAAAGCAAGAAGAGCTAAACTTAACTTCTTAAAGGGCATTACAGGTACATTCAAACTAAAAGAAAGAAATTAGGTTTATAACCTAATTTTTTATTAAAGAATAGAAAGGAAATATATGAAGAAAATTTGGAATGAAATAAAAGATTATATATTTATTATTTTAGCAGTAGTTTTAATACGTACATTTATTATAACTCCAGCCATAGTAGATGGCGCAAGCATGGATAATACTTTAGAAAATGGACAATTAGTATTAATAAATAAATTTATTTATAGATTTGATGATATTAATAGATTTGATATAGTAGTAATAAATAATGATGAAGATTCAGATAAGATAATTAAAAGAGTAATTGGTCTTCCAAATGAAATAATTGAATATAGAGATAATGTTTTATATATAAACGGTAAAAAGATAGAAACTGAAATAGATTTTATTGAAACAGATGATTTTATTGCTAAAACAGGAGAAAATGAATATTTTGTTTTAGGAGACAATAGACCTATTTCTAAAGATAGTAGATATTTTGGCAATTTCAAAAAAGATGACATAATAGGAAGAGTAACTATAAGATTATACCCATTTAGTAAATTTGGCTTAGTGAAATAAAATAGGAGAATTGTATGGAAAAAATATTTAATAAGTTAGTTAGAGATAATATTCCAGAAATAATAAAAAGCAAAAATGAAACTCCATATATTAGAATATTATCAGATAATGAATATAAAAGAGAATTATTTAGAAAACTATCTGAAGAATGTAATGAAGTAATAAGTACTAATAAAAAGGATGAATTATTAGAAGAACTAGCAGATGTACTAGAAGTAGTTAGAGCACTATCAAAAACTGAAAATGAAAGTTTAGAAAAAATAATAGAATTAGCAGATGAAAAAGCCAAAGTTAGAGGCACCTTTAACTCTAAAATCTTTTTAGAAAAAACAAGCGATTAAAAACATTTTAGCAGGTAAATAGTTAAAACATAAATTTTAATATCATAAGGTTTTAATTGAATATACCTGTTTTTTTAATGATTTAATAAATAAATAAGAAAAATAATAGTACTCATGATATAATGATTATATAAAGAGTATAGTGAGAGGATTATAATATGCATGATTTTAAAAAAATAAAAAACAAAGCTAAAAAGAATTTATATAGTCATTATTTCTTAATAATATTTACATGTTTAGTTTCAGCATTTATAGGGATAGAATTTACAGGTTCAATAGCCTTTACAAGCAGAGTGAATGTGGATTTAGATTTAGGAACAAGAGGAGTATTAGCAACTATAATAAATGCATTTACTACTAAATCTTTTATAGATTTTATTACTAAAACAATATTTTCAATTATTGGTTCAAAAAGAATAACAAATGTTATATTAATATTATTAGGCTTTTTAGTTTCTTTTGTATTTTGGACATTAATTAAAAATGTATACAGAGTCATATCAAGAAGAATTATATTGGAAGCAAGAACATATAATAAAGTACCAATGAGTAGATTTACTTACCTTTTTAGAATAAGAAAATGGTTTAAAGTATCAATGAGTATGTTAGCTTATTCAGTTAAATATATACTTTGGTGTTTTACAATAATTGGAATATTTATTAAAAGATATGAGTACTATTTAGTTCCATATATTCTATCAGAAAATCCAAATATAAATGGTAATAAAGCATTAGAACTATCAAAAAATATGATGTATAATCACAAATTAGAATGTTTTTTACTTGAACTATCTTTTATTGGTTATGATATTTTAGGAATAGTTACATTTGGTTTAAGTAGTGTATTATTTTCAAATGGATATAAATCACTAACATATGCAGAATATTATTATGAAATAAGAAAAAAATATAAAAGTGAAAAATCTAAAGATTATGACTTATTAATTGATGAATATTTGTTCAAAAAAGCATCAACTAAAGAATTAAAAGAAACATATAAAGATGTATATAAATTAATAGAAAATACCACTAAAATAGAATATAAAGGTATTAGTGGTTTTCTATATAATTATTTTGGTATAAATTTATATGATGATAAAACAACACAAATATATGATGAACAAGAATTAAACGAATACAAAATCTCATACTATAGTAAAGTCATAAATGGAGAATCTTATCCAACTAGATTATATCCTTTAGAAGTTAAAAAAATAGAAAAAAAATTAGAAATAATGAATTATACTAGAAGTTATTCAATACCTAATTTAATATTAATATTTTTTAGTTTTTCGTTTATTGGTTGGCTTTGGGAAGTAATGTTACATATCATAAGTTCAGGAAAGTTTATTAATAGAGGAGTATTACATGGACCATGGTTACCAATATATGGTAGTGGAGTTATTTTGATAATACTTCTGTTAAAAAAATTTAGAACAAAACCAGCACTGGAATTTACTTCAATAATATTAGTTTGTGGTTTAGTAGAATATTTTACAGCAGTATATCTTGAAACAAAATTTGGAATTAGATGGTGGAATTATGATGGATATTTTTTAAATATTCAAGGAAGAGTATGTGCAGAAGGACTATTAGTTTTTGGATTAGGAGGTATGGCAGCAGTTTATTTTCTAGCACCAACTCTAGATAATTATATGAAAAAAATGAATAAAAAAGTTTTATGTTACATTTCTACTATATTACTATGTTTATTCATATTTGATAAAATATATAGTGGATTTTATCCTAATACAGGAGAAGGAATAACAAATCAAAAAGAAGTGATTAAACAATGATAGCAATAATTTTATCTCCAATATATATATTAGTAAACATTTATATTGTGAAATGGTTAATTAAATGGACAGAAGCATGTAGTAATATATTTAAAAATAAAATTGTAAGATATTCCATAATTATTATATATACTTTTTTTTCAAGTTCTTTTATAATAGGTTTCTTATTACCTTATAGAACAATAAAAGTAATAGGTAATTATTGGTTAGGAGTAGTACAATTTATTGTATTAACTGTTATAATTGCTGATTTAATTAGAAAATTACTTATCAAAACAAAACTAGTTAGAAAAAAAATAATACATTCAAAAAGAACATTTATAATTGCTGGTTTCTTATGCATAATAATAGTTTCATCATTATCTACATATGGAGTAATTCATTCTAAAAAAATAATTAATAAAAACTATAATATAACAATCAATAAAAAAGTAGAAAATGAAAAAAGTATGAAAATATCATTGATATCAGATTTACATTTAGGTTATAATACAACATTATCACATATCAAAAATATGGTTAATAAAATAAATGAAAATAATTCTGATTTAGTAGTTATAGCTGGAGATGTATTTGATAACAATTATAATGCAATAGATAATCCAAAAAGTATTATAAATGAATTAAAGAAGATTAAAGCAAAATATGGAGTATATGCTGTATATGGAAATCATGATATAGAAGAACCAATACTTGCTGGATTTACATTTAATTTAAAAAATAATAAAGCCTATAGTAATCCAAAAATGGAAGAATTTTTAAATAGTTCAAATATAAAACTATTAAGAGATGAAGTAACATTAATAGATAATAAATATTATTTAGTTGGTAGACTTGATTATCATAAATATGGACTCGAAGTAGAAAAAAGAAAGACTATAGAAGAACTATTAGAAAATGTAGATAAAACAAAACCAATATTTGTTTTAGATCATGAACCATATGAATTAGAAGAATTATCAAATAATGGTGTAGATTTAGATTTATCAGGACACACTCATAATGGTCAAATGTTTCCATCAAATATATTTATTAAACTTATATGGAAAAATGCACATGGTTTATTAAAAATAAATAATATGTATAGTGTAGTAACAAGTGGTATTGGAGTATATGGACCCAATATGAGAGTTGGAACAACTGCAGAAGTAGTAAATATAAATATAAAATTTTAGGAGTAGAATATGAATATAAAAAAGAAAATATTATTAATTATACTAAGCATTATTGCAATATTTTCTTTTACTAAAATATTTATTTATTATATAAATTCATATCAAAATCAAAAAACAAATCGAGAATTAATTGAAAAATCAATTAAAAAAATAAATAATGAACTCAAAATAAATTATTCACAAATAGAAAGTGAAGATGTAGTTGGATGGATTATAATGAATCAAAATAAAATAAATTATCCAATACTCAAATCAAATGATAATAATTATTATTTAACAAGAGATTATAATAAAAAACATAATCAATCTGGAAGTATATTTATGGACTTTAGAAATAATGATTTTAAAGATAAAAACACAGTCATATATGGACATTCTATGTTAGATGGAACAATGTTCGGCTCATTAAGAGAAATGTTTAAAAAAGACTATTTTGATACTAAAAACAATAACTATATAAAAATATATGATTTAAATTCCGAAGAAACAACATATCAAATATTTAGCTATTATATTATTGATACAGAAGATTATTATATAACTACATCATTTAACACTGAAGAGCAATATAAAACATTCATAGATAAAATAACAAAAAGAAGTTATAAGAAATTTAATATTAAAATAGACACTACCAGTCAAATATTAACACTATCAACATGCAGTAGTAATAATAAAAGAAAAGTAATTCATGCTGTAAAATTAAATAAAGAATAAAAAGTAGATTTATGACAATAAGTCTACTTTTTCTATTAAGAAATATATATTAATAGGTGATTTAATGCAAAACATAATAATAAATATATTAAATAATTTTGGCTATCTAGGAGTTTTCTCACTAATAATGATTGAAAATTTATTTCCACCAATTCCATCAGAATTAATACTTTTATTTGGTGGATTTATGACAACTTATACTAAATTAACTATATTTGGAATGATTATATTTTCAACACTAGCATCTCTATTTGGCGCTGTAATTCTTTATTATATAGGGAAGATATTTAACAAAGAAAGACTTAAGAAAATTATATCCGGAAAAGTAGGTAAAATATTAAGACTCAAAGAAAGTGATATTGATTCTTCTAATAAATGGTTTGATACAAAAGGTCAAAAAACAGTATTCTTTTGTAGATTTATTCCATTAATAAGAAGTTTAATAAGTATACCAGCAGGTATGAATAAAATGTCTATGATAAAATTTATTTGTTACACTTTACTAGGCTCATTAATATGGAACTCTATATTAATAATAAGTGGTTCAATGGTAGGTGAAAACTGGATAAATATTTTAAATATATTAGATATTTATTCAAAATATATGCTTATTCTATTAGGAATAGCATTAATAATAATTGTAATAATGTTTTATAGAAAGAAGTATAGCAATGAAAAAAGTATTCAATATAATAAATAAAAATATAGCAATTATTTATATAAGATATGTAATAATTAGTGAAGAAATCCATTTCTTATATGAAATAATAGAAAAACTAGAAGGAAATACACTATATTATTATTGATATAAAATGACTTGCATTTCGATAATGTAATATATAATAATGGTATATTAAAAATAATAGATTTTAATGATTCACTAATCGCACCAATAGACCTTGAATTTAGACAATTATATTCATGCCAAGAAAAGCCATGGAAATATTCTAATATAGAAATGAATCCATTTCAAAAGCCACATGATTATAAAAATATTTGGAATTATATAAAACAATATTATAAAGAATTAAATGATATAGAATATTTAGAATAAAGAATGTTCATATATAAAGTATGGAATTCTATTAGAAATTTAAAAAAATATAAATTACAAGAATTAGTAGATGATGCAGTTAATTCATCAAAAAAAATTAAGCGATGTTTAATCATCACTTTTAGTATTTATTAAATAACTGAAGTATTCAGTCTTACCACTTAAAACATCATCATAAAAGTTTTGCTTCCAATGCACAAAGTCTATTGATTCTTGAATTTGTTTTTTCTTAAGTTCTAATTCTTTAAGTTTTAAATCAAGAATTTCTTTTCTCTCTGGTAGCGAGGATTATGATGAAGTAGTAAATGAATATCAAAATAATTCAATAAATAATAAAAAAGTACCAATAAATGATATAAATATAAATTTAAATGATTATGATGAAATAATCATAGGTACACCAGTTTGGTGGTATACAATTTCACTAGTAGTGACAGCGTTCTTAAAACAAAATGATTTATCAAATAAGAAAGTTTATATGTACGCAACTAATGCTGGATGGTTAGGCCACACATTTAAAGATTTTATTAAACTATGTCTTAAAGGATAATATGAATAAAGAAGAATTTGATAAAGTAAATGCTTTTAGATTAGGAGAACTAAATAAAAATTATTCACAATATTTTATAGGCAATTCATATCTTCAACCATTAACAAATCCAATGAAACAGTATTTTTGGCTGATGAAATTTTTGAACCCTGAAGAAAATACTTCAAACGAATGGTATGAACCTGTAAGTGATGAAGAATATAATAAATTAAATTAAAAAATTATTTCACTTGAATCGAGGTTATATAAGGTAAATTGGCAAACTAAATTTTCACTGATTTTTTTGTCTATTTACTTTATTTTTTTATTTGATATAATTAATTTAGATAATAAGGGAAGACTTATTATACTAAGAAAGAAGGGAGAAAAAAGAATGAGTAGTATTCATGTAACAAGCGAAATTGGAAAGTTAAAGAAAGTATTACTTCATAGACCAGGTAATGAATTATTAAACTTAACACCAGATACATTAGGAGAATTACTTTTTGATGACATTCCATACTTGGAAGATGCTCAGAAAGAACATGATGAATTTGCTGCAGCTCTAAAAGATAATGGAGTAGAAGTTGTTTATCTTGAAGATTTAGTTGCCGATGTTATTAAAGATGATAATATTCGTACTAAATTTATTAAACAATTCATTAAAGAAGCAGGGATACATACCATTAAATATCGTAATTTAGTTTTTGAGTTTTTAAACAATATTAAAGATGCTAAAGAACTAGTATTACAAACAATGGAAGGTATTCAAATTAAAGACTTACCAGCACATAAAAGAGATGTTGAAAAAACTCTTGTTGATTTAGTTGAGGCTCCAGAAAAGTTTATTGCTGCACCTATGCCAAACTTATATTTCACTAGAGATAATTTTGCTAGTGTAGGTGAAGGAGTTAATTTAAATCATATGTATTCAGTAACTAGAAATAGAGAATGTATCTATGCTGAATATGTATTTAAATATCATGAAAACTTCAAAGATACACCTTTATACTACAATAGAGGATATCATTGGCATACCGAAGGTGGAGATGTTCTAAATATCAATGAACATATTGTGGCTATTGGTATTTCACAAAGAACAGAAGCAGCAGCTATTGACCAAATCGCAAAAAATTTCTTTAAGGATGAAACTTGTAAAATTGATACAATTTTAGCATTTAGTATTCCTGAATCAAGAGCTTTTATGCATTTGGATACTGTATTTACTCAAATCGATAAATACACATTTACATACCATCCTGGTATTTCTGAAACACTTCAAGTTTACGAAATTACTGAAGGCTACGATCCTACAACTTATGAAGATTTAAATGTTAAAGAAATTACTGGTTCATTACCAGAAATTTTAGAAAAATATTTACATCATGAAATAACACTTATTCCATGTGCTGGAGGAGACAAAGTTGCATCCGAAAGAGAACAATGGAATGATGGATCTAATACTTTATGTATTGCTCCAGGTGTAGTAGTTGTATATGATCGTAACAATGTTACAAATCAAGTTTTACGTGACGCTGGGCTAAAGGTAATTGAAATACATGGCGCTGAATTGGGGCGTGGTCGAGGTGGACCAAGATGTATGTCCATGCCATTAGTAAGGGAGGATGTTAAATGGTGAACTTAAAAGGAAGAGATTTTCTTAAACTTTTGGATTATACTCCAGAAGAAATCAGGCATTTATTAAATGTAGCTGTTGATTTAAAAAGAAAGAAACGTAATGGTGAACCTCATCGTTACCTAGTTGGAAAACAAATAGCAATGATATTTGAAAAGGATTCAACTAGAACAAGATGTGCTTTTGAAGCAGGAGCACATGATTTAGGTATGCAAGCAACATATCTAGGACCAACTGGATCTCAAATGGGAAAAAAAGAAACAATTGAAGATACAGCTCGTGTTTTAGATAAAATGTATGATGGCATTGAATATCGTGGATTTGGTCAAGAAATAGTAGAAAGTTTAGCTAAATACAGTAAAGTTCCTGTATGGAATGGTTTAACAAATGAATTCCATCCAACACAAATGTTAGCTGATGTAATGACTATTCAAGAAGAATTTGGAGATTTAAAAGGCCGTAAATTAGTTTTTTGTGGAGATGCAAGAAATAATGTAGGAAATTCTTTAATGGTTGTTAGTGCTAAACTTGGTATGAACTTTGCATGTTGTGCTCCAAAAAATCTATGGCCAGAAGAATCATTAGTTAATAAGTGTAAGCAAATAGCTTCAGAAACAGGAGCAACAATTACATTAACTGAAGATATTATGGAAGGAACCAAGAATGCAGATGCAATCTATACAGATGTTTGGGTATCTATGGGAGAACCAATGGAATTATGGCAAGAAAGAATCAAACTTTTAAAACCATATCAAGTTACAATGCAAGTTATGAATAATGCTAAAGAAAATGCAATATTCTTACATTGCTTGCCTTCCTTTCATAACAATGAGACTACTATAGGTAAAGAAATCGAAGAAAAATTTGGAATTAAAGAAATGGAAGTTACAGACGAAGTATTTGAGTCTAGTAAGTCTCGTGTCTTCGAAGAGGCTGAAAACAGACTTCATACAATTAAAGCTGTAATGTTGGAGACTTTAAAAGATGAGTAAAATTGTTATTGCATTAGGTGGAAATGCATTAGGAAAAAAACCAGAAGAACAACAATCAGTAATTGAAAAAACTGTTAAACATTTGGTTGATATCATTGAGTCTGGAAATGAAATTGTAATAACTCACGGAAATGGTCCACAAGTTGGCATGATTTATGAATCAATGAAAGGTGATAATATACCATTTGCTGAAAGTGGTGCAATGTCTCAAGGATATATTGGATATCAATTACAGCAAACCCTAAAAGATGAATTAGATAAACGTGGTATCAAAAAAAGCGTTGTTACTGTTGTAACACAAGTTGAAGTAGATAAAAAAGATCCTGCCTTCAACAACCCAACAAAACCAATTGGAGCATTTTTAACTAAAGAAGAAGCAGAAGCAAAAAGAAAGATAGACAAATCAATCTATAAAGAAGATGCTGGAAGAGGATATCGTAAAGTAGTAGCTTCTCCAAAACCAAAGAAAATTCTTGAGTTAAATACAATTGAAAAATTAATAAGTGAAGGAACTATTGTTATCGCTTGTGGTGGCGGAGGAATTCCAGTAATCAAAACAAAAGAAGATGGTTATGAAGGAATTGACGCTGTAATTGACAAAGATAGAACAAGCACTTTACTTGCAAAAGAAATAAATGCTGATAAATTATTAATTTTAACTGATGTTGAAAAAGTATGTATCAATTATAAAAAAGAAAATGAAACTCAAATTGATAAGATGTCAGTAGCTGAAGCTCGTGTTTCAATGAGACATGAAGAATTTAAAGAGGGTAGTATGTTACCAAAGGTAGAAGCTGCTGTTGACTTTGCTAAATCTACTGAACATGAAGCAATAATTACTTCATTAGATAAAGCAGAAGAGGCATTAGAAGGAAAGAATGGTACATTAATTTATAAGGATCAAGTAAAAAAAGAACCAAAAAAGAAACGTGCTTCATTCTCATTAAGTGCATTTACAATTATATTATTATTAATATTTATATTGGCACTATTAACGCATTTATTACCATCAGCAGTTATGAATGAAGGTGAATTAGTAAATGGTAGTGGAGTGGTAGGTGCCACATTAGCACAAACTCTACTAGCACCAGTTCAAGGATTTGGCGATGCGATTGATATTTGTGTATTTATACTAATTTTAGGAGCATTCTTAAATATAGTTAATTCAACAAAATCAATTGAAACAGGTATTCAAGTTTTAATTAAAAAGTTACATGGAAAAGAATTAGTATTAATTCCAATCCTTATGACTTTATTCTCAATTGGTGGAACAACTTATGGAATGTTAGAAGAGACTGTAGGCTTTTATGCACTACTTGCTGTAACAATGGTAGCAGCAGGAATGGATACAGTTGTATCTTCTGCAATAGTTCTTTTAGGAGCAGGTTCTGGTGTTTTAGGTTCAACAGTTAACCCATTTGCCGTAGGTGTAGCTGTTGATGCAGCCAAATCTGTGTTACCAGAAGGAACAGTTATTAGTCAAGGAACAATTATTGCTTTAGGAGCAATATTATGGATAACAACATTAATTATTTCAATATTATTTGTTGTATCATATGCTAAAAAAGTAATTAAGAAAAAAGGTTCAACAATATTAAGTCTTCAAGAACAAAAAGCTATGGAAGCAACATATGGTGAAGATGAAATACAAAAAGATGTTACTTTAACTGGAAAACAAAAAGCAACATTATTGTTATTTGCATTTACATTTATAATTATGATTATAAGTTTCATCCCATGGGAAGACTTTGGAATTACATTCTTTGCTGAACATAAAATTTTAGGATTATCTTGGCTAGTTGGTTGTCCAATTGGTCAATGGTATTTCCAAGAAGCAACATTATGGTTCTTAATTATGACAATAATTATAGCAATTGTTAATGGTATGAAAGAAAAAGAAATTGTTGATAAAATTGTTGATGGCGCTGATGACATGGTTGGTGTAATTTTAATTATTGCTGTAGCTCGTGGTGCTTCAATATTAATGAAAGAAACATATTTAGATAATTACCTAATTTATAATGTAGCTGAAATGTTAAAACAAGTACCAAAAGGAATATTTGCTCCATTAAATTATATTTTCCATACAGTTTTATCAGTACTTGTACCATCAAGTAGTGGTTTAGCAACATTATCTGCTCCAATTATGGCTCCACTTGCAAATCAAGTAGGATATAGTGTTGAAGCAACATTAATGGGAATGGTAGCTGCAAATGGATTTGTAAACTTATTCACTCCAACTTGTGGTGCTATTATGGGAGGCTTAGCATTAGCAAAAGTAGAATATACTACATGGATTAAATGGGTAACTAAAATATTAGTTACAATATTTATAGTAAATATTATTGTTCTAACAATTGCAATGTTAGTTTTATAAAAAACATTTAAAAAGGAAGTTTCAAAAACTTCCTTTTTATGTTACTATTATAAAAGGTGAGAATATGAAAAAGAAAATAATTTCTATCTTAACTATGATAGTATTAACACTTAGTTTCTTTTTTAATGCTTTTACGATGAAAGTATCATCAAAAGAAGGAGAATTAATTCTAGTAACAGAAGCAGGTTTTGCTCCATATGAATATTATAAATCTGGTAATATAGTTGGACTAGATATAGATATAGCAAAGAAAATTGCAGAAAAATTAAATAAAAAATTAGTAATTAAAGATGTTGCTTTTGATTCAATTATTAGTGAAGTAAAAAGTGGAAAAAGTGATTTAGGAGCAGCAGGAATATCATATACAGAAGAAAGAGCTTTAGAGGTTGATTTTACAATAAATTATGCTACTTCAAAACAAGTAATAATTGTAAAAAATAATAGTAATATTACTGGACCTAATAACTTATATGGAAAAGTTGCAGTACAACTCGGTACAACGGCAGATACATATCTTACAGAAAATTATAGTACTTTAGACATAATTAGAGAAAAAAAATTTTTATCAGCAATAGAAGACTTAAAAAATGATAAAGTTAATGCAGTTGTAATGGATGAATTACCTGCTCAAAAACTAATAAATGAAAACATGAAAATACTAAATACTCCATTAGTAGTAGATAATTATGGAATGGTTGTCGCTAAAGAGAATACTGAATTATTAAATGCATGTAATGAAGTAATAAAAGAAATGCAAGAATCAAATGAAATTAATGAACTAATTTTATCTCATATGGGAGTAGATGATATAGAAGATGAAAATCAAACAATAATAGATAGATTTTATAAAAGCGTTATTTATGATGGAAGATATAAATATATTTTAGAAGGTTTAAAAAATACACTTTTGATTGCTTTAGGAGCAGTTGTAATTGGTGTGATTTTAGGAACAATACTTGCTTTAATTAGAAACTATCATGAAAATACAAATAAGTTCTATATATTAAATGCAATATCAAAGTTTTATATAACAGTAATTCGTGGAACACCAAGTATTTTACAATTAATGATAATTTATTATGTAATATTTAAAACAACATCAATAAATATAATACTAGTTGGTATCTTATCATTTGGTATGAATAGTGCGGCATATGTAGCAGAAATTATAAGAGCAGGATTAAATTCAGTAGATGATGGTCAAAAAGAAGCAGGATATGCATTAGGACTGGGATATAAAAAAGTTATGAGATATATTGTATTCCCACAAGCATTAAAAAATATTCTTCCAGCACTAGGAAATGAATTTATAACATTAGTAAAAGAAACATCAGTTGGAGCTTATATTGGAATAGTTGAATTAACAAAAGCAAGTGATATTATTGCATCTCGTACATATGATTATTTCTTCCCATTAATATTAATTGCCATTATTTATTTAATAATCACATATGGATTAAGCAAATTAGTTGGTATAATGGAAAAGAGGTTAAATAATGTTAGAGGTTAAAAATTTAGAAAAAAACTTCGGTAAAAAGAAAGTATTAAAAGACATTAATTTTAAAATTGATAAAGGAGATGTAATAGGCATTATTGGACCTTCAGGATGTGGTAAATCAACACTTTTAAGATGCATAAATCTTTTAGAAATTCCATCTTCAGGTACAATTATATTTGAAGGAAATAAAATAAATTATCACCATAATTTAGAATCTATACGTAAGAAAATAGGAATGGTATTTCAATCATTTAATTTATTTAATAATATGACTGTTATTGAAAATATAATTCTAGCACCAACAAAATTAGGAATATTAACTAAAGAAGAAGCAATCAAAAAAGCAAATAAATTATTAAAGAAAATAGACCTTTTAGATAAAAAAGATTTTTATCCAGAGGAATTATCAGGCGGTCAAAAACAAAGGATAGCTATTGTAAGAGCATTATTAATGGAACCAGATTTAATGCTATTTGATGAACCAACATCAGCACTTGATCCAGAAATGATAGGAGAAGTTACTGATTTAATGCGTGAAATTGCTTTAGGTGGAATGACTATGATAGTAGTATCACACGAAATGAATTTCATTAAAAATTTTACTACCAAAGTATTATTTATGGATGAAGGTAAAATAATAGAAGAAAATACTCCAGAAGAATTATTTAATAATCCAAAAGATAAAAGATTAAAAGAATTTTTATCAGTATTAAATGAAAACAAGGCTTAAAAAGGCCTTTTTAGTTTGATATAATATAAAAAAAGAAAGAGAGAAAAATATATGGGAATTATTACAACTGCAAGTAGTAAGTCATTATGGAGAGGACTTGACTATTACAAAAGAGACAAAGTTAAAGATGTTGTCAAAATAAGCGAAAATGAATATACAAGTAAAGTTGAAGGAACTGAAATATATAATGTATATTTAAATCTAAAACATGTAAGAAAATCAAAGTGTAATTGTCCATTAGCTAATGGAAAAACAATAGCATGCAAGCATATAGTTGCAACATATTTTAAAGTTGTGCCAGGAAGTGGAGAGAATTTTGAAAGAGAACAAGAAGAATTAGAAAAAGAATATGAAGAGTATGTAAATGAGAGTCGTGAAAAAGTCGAAAAATATGTTAGAAAGTTATCTAAAAACGAACTGATTGATGAAGTATTAGAACTTCTAGATTATGTTCCTGATTGGGTATACGATGACTTTATAAATAAAAATGATATATATTAGAAAGAAGTAAGGAGAAGTATTATGTTATGGATATTAATAATGATATTTTCTATATTATTTTTTATATTTGGAATAATTTATATATGTAAAAGAATTAGTAAATTTGGAATGAAAAATAAATTTATTCCTTATCTTATAGTAGCAATTTTTACTTTAATACTTACGTTAATATTGAATTTTATTAATGCAGTTATTATAATCATACATTATTTAATTATATGGTTATTTATAGATTTAATATTTTTAATGATTAAAAAGATAACAAAAAAAGAATTAAAACATTATTATGCAGGTATTATTACTATAATTTTTGTTCCTATATATATAGGAATAGGCATATATAATGCATATCATGTATTAGAAACAAACTATAGTTTAAAAACCAATAAAATAACAGATAAATATAAAATAGTATTAATTTCAGATAGCCATATGGGTACAACATTTAATGCAAACAAATTTTATGAATACTTAAAAGAGATAGAAAAAGATGAACCGGATATAATTTTAATAGCTGGTGACTTTGTTGATGATGGAACTACTAAAGAAGAAATGACTAAATCTTGCAAGTATTTAGGAAAAATAAAAACAAAATATGGTATTTATTTTGCTCATGGAAATCATGATAAGGGATATTATGGGGAGTCAAGAGGATATTCAAGTTATGATTTAGAAAATGAATTAACTAAAAATAATGTTAAAGTATTAAAAGACGAAAGTATTTTAATAAATAATGAACTATATATAATAGGAAGAAAAGATTTTGAAGATACAAGTAGATTAAGTATTAATGATTTAGTTAAAAATTTAGATAAAAGTAAATATATGATAGTAATGAATCATCAACCAACAGATTATTATAATGAATCAAATAGTGGAGTTGACTTAGTAGTATCAGGTCACACTCATGGTGGTCAATTAATACCTTTAAATTTAATTAATACACTTGTAAGTGAAAATAATGCAGTGTATGGATATAAAAAAATAAAGAATACAAACTTTATAGTTACATCAGGAATATCAGATTGGGAAATAAAAATTAAAACAGGATGCATTGCAGAATATGTAATAATAAATATTAATTAACATAAGATATTGATTTAACATGTCATGTTGTTTATTCAAAAGAATGCAAAAAAGAAATAAAAAGAGTTATAGAAAAACATTATAATGAAAAAGAAAGAGAATTAATTTGGAAAAAAGTACAAATAAAATATGTAGAGTTTTTAAAATCATTTAGAACTGATTTAGGTGGAAAAAAGAATTTTCATAATTATAAAGGTGGAACTTATGATTGTATTGCAATAGCAAGTTATTATGTTGTATGCAAAGATAAAACATCATTAGAAGAACTTGAAACAATAGAAAAAAATATATTATTACCATCATTTTAAAAAAAAATTGTTGATATAAATAAACCTTTATTTAAAAAATTAATGTATATTGCATTCAAAAAAGCACTTTGTAGATGTAATAAGCGGAATGATTATAAAATGCATTTAGATGATTATGATAAAGAAAAACCACTATCATATAATTTTACTGAGTGTCCTGTAGCAAAGTTTGCTAAAGAAAATGATTTATTAGAAATTATGCCTGCATTTTGTAATCCGGATTATGATGCGATGGAATTGATACATGCTAAACTCATTAGAAAAACAACTTGTTCTAATGGTAAAATATGTGATTATGTAATTTGTGGTGATAAGGATCCCTATATAAAAAATCACAAAGAATATGTTGATGAAATAGGATATAGAAGAAATAAATAGAAAGAAGAAAAAAGTATGAAAAAAAATATAATCAAAATCATTATGATGATTTTGGGAATAGGAATTTTAGATTGGGGAATTATTACAGAAATAGATGGAATAGGAAGATTTGCTATGCTATTATTTGGAACAATGTTTACAATAATTGCATGCATAATTCCGTTTGAAAAGCAAAAAGAAAACAGAAGATGAACTCTTGATAAAATAATTTGGACTAAATTAACGTTCTTACAAAAGAATTTTATCTTTTCATTGAATTTTTGAGCAAATTGTGTTATGGTTTTATTGTAAGATAGAAGCATAGGAAAGTAATATGTAGGAGGAAAGCAGATGAAGAAGGAAAATAAAAAAATACCATTTAATGTTTTTTCAGAAAAGAACTTAAAGATATTTGCTATGACGGGTGTTGTAATTGCTAGTCCATTTATTCTTGCAGGCTGCTCTGATGGTAAAGATGGTTCTAATGGAGAAGATGGAACAAAATTTTTAGCAGGTTTAAGTTATACTGAATTTACAGATGCTAAAGTAGGAGATTTCTTTATTGATACTGATGATTATATTTTGTACACAAAGACTACAAATGATTGGGAAGTTGTGATAAGAAACTTTGGAAAACCAGGAGCAAATGGACAAGATGGTGTTGATGGAAAAGATGGCCAAACAGTAACTGTTTCAATTAATAGCAAAGGTTATTGGGTTATCAATGGAACTGCAACAAATACAAAAGCCACTGGTAAAGATGGAAATACACCATATATTAATAGTGATGGTTATTGGTATATTGGTAATATTTCAACTGGAGTTAAAGCACAAGGAGAACAAGGATCACAAGGTAACGTTGGTAAATCTGCTTTCGAACTTTATAAAGAAGAAAACCCTGAATTTAATGGTACACTTCAAGATTGGTTAGAATCTCTAAAAGGCCAAAATGGAGAAAATGGACAAGATGGTACAAGCGTGTATATCGGTTATGATGGATACGTTTGGAATGGCGAAACAAAAACAAAATATAAATTACAACTTGATGAAACAAATAAAACAAATGTTTTTGAAGATACAATTGAAGTATCAAATGCAATGAAAAAATATTTTGACTATGAATATGTTGATTTGTCATCAAATACTATTGCCCTAATGCAATATTATAAATCAAATGCTCAAATGACAATTTATGGAAATACTACTATAACTGAACTTCAAGTTGTTAGTGAAGACGCTGGAACTCTATATATTGGTAAGGCAAATGTAAGCGATATAGTAAATTCAAGAACAAAAGGGACAAAACTTAAAGCATCAACAAAATCATATAGCGTTAATGCAGGAGTGAATACAATAAAATTTGATACTCCTTTAGAACTTGCTGAAGGTGAAACACTTGTTTTAGGTGGAAGTGGTTCCACAGCAAAATTATATGTAGCAAAAAATATTCCAGAAGACGATGAAGTGGGTAATTTCACACTAATAAATGGAAAATCAAACACAAGTATAATTAGTAAAACAGGCAAATATGCAGATACATTGGCTATTATGGTTAAAGCAAAGGCTGTTTCTGAAGGTGAAGCACCTGTATTTGAAAACTTTACAACAAAATATACATCAAATAATGTTTCATCTGGAGTTTATATTGATTATACTCCATTTAAATATAATAGTTCTTATGATTCAAACTTTTCTGGTAAAACTATAACTAAAATTGGTGCATATATGGATGCAAATAATGCATCAAGTGGTGAAAATCCATATATGACAATATATAAAATAAAAACATCAACAACTAAGAACTTTGCAGAAAATGCAATAGAGACAATTAAAGTTTATTTTCCGGCAAATTCAACAGTAGGTTCTCTTGTTTATGCAGATTGCAACATTGTTTTAGATGACGATGAAACAATTGCATTTGGTAAAAGTGATGACACATTTATTTGGAGATTTAAACCAGCCTCTGGTGATGGAAATCTTTTAAATAATGATGGAACAGAAGGACCAAGCGCAACATTAGCATTTGATATTTATGTAGAAAAAACAATAGAATGTGATTTTGATACACATTTATCAAACTTGAATGAAAAAGAATCAACTAAAGCTCTAAAAAATGCTTTAACAGGTAAAAATTTATCAATTTTAGGTGATAGTATCTCTACATTTGATGGATATTCAAATGATAGTACAAATACAAACTCTACAATAGGAAGTAACTATGTGTCATATGGAACAAGTGGTAGTGGTAGAGATTTAGCTCTTTCATCAGTCAATGATACTTGGTGGATGCAAACTGCTAATATGACAGGAATGAATGTGTTAGTTAACAACTCTTATGGTGGAAGTAAAGTCACTGATACTTCAAGTACATCAGCAAATGCATTAACTCGTGCACAAAATCTTCATGATAATACAGGAAAGAATGCAAACACAAATCCTGATATAATCGCAGTTTATATGGGAATAAATGATTTTATTAATGGAGTTTCAAGTACAGATTTTGCTACTGCATATGATAAAATGATTTCTCAAATCAGAACAACTTATGGAAATAATGTGAAAATATTTGTGTTCACACATGTTACTTACGGATCAGTTGGTGATAATAATTCAACATTATTAGCATACAACACTGCTATAAAAGAAACAGCAGATAAGTATAATTGTGTTGTAGTTGACTATGCAAATAGTGGAGTAAAAAGTTCTAACCTTTCAACATATATGCAAGACTCTTCTCGTCTTCATCCAAATGAAAAAGGTATGGACATTATCTCAGATTGCTTCTGTGATGCACTTTATAAAACTTATGTAACAAAATCTAGTAATTAAATAGTAAAACAAAAGTAATTTGGTTTTAGATATTTTAGTTAAGATAGCATGAAAATGCTATCTTTTATGTTATAATTATTACGAGGTTGTTGTAAAATGAAAGAAACAATATATAATTATGATTATTTAAAGGATGAAGATATAACTGAAGTCGTTATAAGAACTAAAGCATTAATAATTAATAATAAAAATATAATTTTAGGAAATGAGAACAATATATATCAATTTCCAGGAGGACATTTAGAGGAAAATGAAACTTTTGAAGAGTGCTTAAAACGAGAAATTTTAGAAGAAACAGGCATAGAAATTGATGATAGTGAAATAAAAAGACCTTTTATGAAAGTTACTCATTTAAATAAAGATTGGCCAGCAATTGGTAAAAATAGAAAATCTGAAATCTATTATTATTTAATTGAAACTAGTAAAAACCCAAATATGAGTAAGGTAAAATATACTGAAAATGAAAAACAAGGTAATTTCAAAATTGAATCTATTCCTTTGAGAGAATCAATAAGTGTTATTGAAAATAACATTTCAAAAAATGAAAAAAATAAAGTTATCGCACCAGATATGATAATGGCTATAACAGAATATTTACATCAGAGTGAAAAAGAGTAATAGTCAAAAAGTTATCCATCAGTCGAAATTAACTGATTGTAAATGTCAATATTAAAATGTACAAAAAAGGGAAAATAACTATGCACAAAAAGAGGAATAAAGTATGTTCATATTAGAACTTATTCTATATTATCTTTTTCCTGCTCTAAAACATCTTTAGCTCTATAAGATTTTCCGTTAATATTAAACCATAGGAGGGAAAATGTTAGAAAAAGATTTTAAAGAGACAATTGTAAATATTAAAAATGTAGGTACAATCATGTTAGATAAAATTTGACAGAATAAACGAAGAATTTTCGGGGAAATATTGGCTATGGAATAAGAGCTACTTAAAGGAGTTATAAAAAATTAAAAGTAAGGAGAAAAATAATGAAAACATCTGATAGTACATGGAGGAGAAAGCGATGAAAAACTATATATGCAAAATTGCTACTATTGAAGAAATGAATAAAAGATGGGATTATGAAATATCTATTGCAGACAAAAAAGAAAATTGGATTATTTGGAAAGAACAAAACATTAAAAATTATAAAAATGGTAAAATTATTCCTTACTATGGAATACTTAATAATCAAATAATATGTGAAACTACTGCTGTATTAACTGGCAATATTATTCGAAATAGTAATAAATTAGTAGATGATACGACCGCATACTTGGCTGGTTTTAGAATCAACAAAGAATATGAGGGAAAAGGATATTTTTCTAAATTATATAGATTTATGGAAGAAGATTTAAAAAATAAAGGCTATACTGTATTAACATTAGGAGTTGAACCTAAAGAAGCAAGAAATAAAGGGATATATAAACATTATGGATTTGTAGAACATATTAAAAATGATAAAGAAGTATATCCAGATGGAACAGAAATAGATATTGAATATTATGGAAAAAAAATATAAGAAAAGTCGGGTAAGTGAGACTTAAAGAAACTTTTATTATATAAAAATAAACATGGAGGAGGTAATGATGAAGAAAATTGAAAATGAATATAATAATAGCATTTTTGAAAATATAAAACACATTGATGAATATGAAAATGAGTTTTGG
>CAZBAZ010000018.1:0-21279 GCA_964490375.1 uncultured Clostridium sp. | reverse complement strand
AAGTGGAGATAATACTAAAAATGTAACATATACTAAATCATATGGAACGTTACCAAAACCTATAAAGGAAGGATACATATTTTCAGGATGGTATACTGAGGCTTCAGGAGGAACAAAAGTTACTGAAACAACAATAGTAACGCAAACAAAAAGTCATACGTTATATGCTCAGTATAAACCTGGGGTTATTGACTATGATACTATTTCAAATAGTTTTATGTGTGCTAATATTAGTAAAGGTAGTGAACCATATATATTTACTTATACTGGTGATTGTGAAATTGTAGATAATGGTGATAAGAATTGGAAAGTTAAATATTTAACTAGTGGAGACTTAACATTTAATGTTAATGTAGACACTGACTTATTCGTCGTTGGTGGTGGAGGCTACAACGGCGGTGGAGGCGGCTATGCTTCTACATTTAAAAATATAAAGATGGAAGCAGGTGTTACAAAGCATATTGAAATAGGTGCTGGTGGCACAAAATCATCTTCTGGTGGTAAATCATATTATTCTGATTCTAGTGTTTATTATGCTGATGGGGGAAGTAATGGTAATAGCGGAAGCGGAAGCAATATTGGTGGTTCACAAGGTTCTGTAACATGTACTCATGGAGACTCTAAACAAGAATGGAATGACAATTGGTGTGATGGAGGCTGGGTTACTGTTAATGGTGGAACTGGAAAAAGTTATGGTGCAAACCAATATAGTCAAACTGGAAAGCCATGGAGTGGTCAAACAACATGCGAATTTGATAACGGTACAATATCAGGATGTTATGATGGAGATGATGCTGCATATGCTCCTGGTGGCGGCGGATGCGAAGCTAATGCATATGGATATGAATATGCTGGTTCTGCAACTAATGGTGCTGGTTTAACTGGTGAAAACTCTGGAGCAGGTGGAAATTGCTTTAAAGATGGAAGTTCTGGCGTTGTTATTATCAGAAGTAAAATTCCTAAAAATATAGTTGTTGATGGAAAGGCTATAGCTACTTATACTGGTAACTTTACTGTGAGTGGTACTTCTTCTGATTGGAAGATTACATTTAAAACAGATGGCGATTTAAAACTTGTTGACTCTACTTATACTGATTTATTCATCGTCGGCGGAGGCGGTGGAAATGGTGGTGGAGGCGGATATGCTTCTACATATACTCGTCAAACTCTTGAAAAAAATGTGACTTATTCTATTAAGATTGGTAGAGGTGGTTCTTCAAGTTCTAGTGGTGAACAATCATATGTTAAAAGTAGTAGCAAAACATATTATGCTGATGGTGGTAGTGTTGGAACTGGAAGTACTGGAGGCTCTGGTGGATCTGGTGGTGGATATAATTATAGTGACTATGTATGTACTGAAAGATGGGATCAAGCCGGATGTGTAGCATGGGGATTTGTAAATTATAATGCTGCTGGTGCTGCATATGGCGGTAATAGTAGTGGCAAAGGCCAATATTATTCTGCGGATGATAAGCCTTGGGCTGGTCAAACAACATGTGAGTTTAATGAAGGAACATTAAGTGGCTGCTTTAATGGAGATGAATATGCTTATTCAGGTGGTGGCTCTGGAAATAGTACAAGTACCATTGGCGGAGGTGGTGCGCTAAATACTGTTGGCACTAATGGTCGCGGGGGCGGCGGAGGCGTAAATGCTGCTGGTGGCACTGGTATTGTTATTATTCGTAAAACAAAATCAAATGAAATTAAAGTTGAAAATAAAGTTTTAGGAACTTATACTGGTAAATTCACTGTTGAAGGTAATCAAACTAATTGGAAAATTAAGTTTGAAACTAATGGAATACTTTATCTTGATAATAATACTGAGACTGATATATTTATTGTTGGCGGCGGCGGTGGAAACGCTGGTGGCGGCGGATATACTAGTACATATAAAGCTCAAACATTATCTAAAAATACTGCATATACAATTAGAATTGGACTTGGTGGTTCTAATGGAAATGGCGAACAGTCATATATGAAAGGAAACAATCAGAGTTATTCTGCTAATGGTGGAACCGGAGGCTATGGTGGAAGTGGTGGCTCTGGTGGTGGAACCATAACAAGTGATTGGGTATGTACTGAAAGATGGGATCAAGCTGGATGTGTAGCATGGGGATATAGTTATTCTTATATTGCTGGTGCTGCATATGGAGCCAATTCTACTGGTAAAGGACAAGGATGCACAACATGTGAATTTGGTGAAGGAACAACTTCAAAATGTACAAATGGAGAAGAATATGCTTATTCAGGTGGAGGTTCTGGAAATAATAAATCCACTGCTGGTGGCGGAGGAGCTTCTGGTAAAGCTGGGACAGATGGTCGCGGAGGCGGAGGCGGAGCCAATGCAAAAGGCGGAAGTGGAATTGTAATTATACGTAACAAAAGATAGAGAAATCTATCTTTTTATTTGCAAGTATGGTAAAATTATTTTGGTGAATATAAAATGTATAGAAAAACATTTATTGAAATAAATTTAGATAATATTATAAAAAATGTTAAAACTATAATTAAGAAGTATCCAACTTATAAGTATTATATTGGTATGGTTAAATCTAATGCTTATGGTCATGGAATGTATGTTATAAATGAAATGATTAATAATGGTATTAATTATTTAGCTGTTTCAAATTTAGAAGAAGCTCTTGATATAAGGAGATTTAATAAGAATATTCCTATTTTATGTGTAGAACCAATTGAACTTGATTTCATTGATGTTGCTTGCAAAAATAATATAACTATTACTATACATGATATTGATTACTTTAAAAAATTAAATAGTCAAATTAAAAATAAAGTTAAAGTTCATATTAAAATAGACACTGGAATGAATAGACTTGGAATAAAAGATAAAGATGAATTTAATGAAATAATTAAATTGATTAAAAAAAATGATAATATTTATTTAGAGGGATTATTTACTCATTTTGCTACACCAGGAGTGAATGATAAATTTTATGATAATCAAATATCAAAATTTAAATATATAACTAGTGATATTGATTTGTCTAAAATAGATATTGTACATTTGAGTAGTAGTTTTATAATGCTTGCTCATCCGAAAATTGAATTTGCTAATGGAGTTAGATGTGGAACAATATTATTTGGATATGATATTGCTCCTAAAAAATTAAATAATTCACCTAAAAATTTATTAAGAAGAATTAGAAACTCTTATTTGATTAAAAGGTATAATATTAGCAAGACATATGAAAATGTTAATATTGATTTAAAACCTGCTTTTAAGGTTAAAACTAATGTTATACAAATTAAAAAGATTAAAAAGCATGAGAAAGTTGGCTACGGAATATTATATGAAGCAAAAAATGATGAATTAATTGCAACTTTACCAATTGGTTATGATGATGGCATTGGTATTAATCATGAAAACAGATATGTACTTATCAATGATAAAAAATATAAAGTTGTGGGTGAAATATCTATGTGTATGATGAATGTTTTAGTAGATGAAAGTGTTAAAGTTGGTGATAGTGTTATTATTATGGGTGACTCAATAACACTTGGAATGATTTCAAGAATTAATAATACATCAATACATAATACATTAGTTAATATAGGTAAAGTATTACCAAGAGTATATAAAAAAGATAATAAAATAGTTTATATTGAAAAATTCATTAAGGAGGGTAAATAATGAGTTTAAAAGGAATGATGATTAGAAAAGTTAGAGCAATAGATTATGAAAAGCTAAATAAACTTGCTAATGATATAGGAAAAAGAAATAATAAAAGTGCTGGGTATGTAAAAAGAGATATGATATTAAACTTTATTAAATATGGTATTGGATATACTGATTATTTAAAGGGTGATTATATTAATTTAACTAAAGAGCAAAAGAAGACTTTTTTGACTACTAAATCTTATTATAAAATGCTTAAATATTTAAATTCTGAAACTTATATTGCTACTATGAGTGATAAATTAGTTTTTAATAAAATATTTAAAGATTTTCTTGGAAGAGAATTTATTGATTTAAGAACTACAAGTTTAGATGAATTTAAAAAATTTATTAAGGGTAAAAAACATGTATTTGCTAAACCACCAATTTCTTTTGGAGGACATGGTATTGAAAAAATTACTATTAGTGATATTAAAGATGTTGAAGATTTATATAGGAGTTTAAAAAAGAAAAAATTGAATTTAATTGAAGAAGAAATTATTCAACATAAAGAATTAGATAAATTAAATCCTTATGCTGTTAATTCATTTAGAATAGTTACTCTTGTTAAAGATAATAAATCTTATATAGTTGGTAATGCTCTTAGAATTAATATAGATGATGCTATTGCTATTGGGTGTAGTGATGCTTATATGAGACTTAATGAAGATGGAACTATAAGTAGTAGAGTAGTTGATGATTTAGCTAATGTGTATGAAGAACATCCAATGGCTAAAATTAAATTTGATACTGTAATAGTTCCATATGTAAAAGAAGCGTATGAAATGGCACTTAAAGCTGCTTTAGTTGTTCCTGAAATGAGATATATTGGATGGGATATAGCTATTACACCAAAAGGTCCAGTTATTATGGAAGGTAATGAATATCCTAGTTATGGATTAATACAATATTATTTATTTAATGATGAGCATGAAGGACATTTGGCTACTATAGGAAAAATACTCGGTGAAGAAGAAATGAAGAAGATGAACCTATGAAGAAATTAAAAAAGAATACATTTATTCAAGGAACTCTTATTACTTCTATAATACTTATTATAATTAAAATATTAGGTGCGCTATATGTTATACCATTTTATAAAATTATTGGATCTAATGGTGGTACATTATATAGTTATGCTTATAATATTTATAATTTGTTTTTAAATATTTCTACTGCTGGTATACCTGTTGCAATAGCAATGATTATTAGTGAATATTTGGCATTAAATATGGATGATGCTAAAGAAAGAGCATACAAAATAGGAAAAAAGATTATTTTAATACTTAGTTTAGTTTCTTTCTTAATAGTGTTTTTAGGGGCAGATGTTATTGCTAAATTTATAATAAGTGATGTAAGCGGTGGTAATCCTGTAAGTGATATTGCTTATGTTATTAGAGCTATGTCGTTTTGTTTAATAATCATTCCATTTTTAAGTGCATTAAGGGGCTATTTGCAAGGACATAAATATGTTGTTCCAACTTCATATAGTCAATTAATTGAACAGGTAGTTCGTATATTTGTTGTAATATTTGGTTCTTATTTAGTTATTAAAGTATTTAAAAAACCAATTAATGTTGGGGTCGCTGTATCATTACTTGGAGCATTTATTGGTGGACTTGCAGCATACATATATTTAAGTATAAAGGTAAAAAATAATAAGAGTGAATTTCCTATTAGTAAAAAGAAAGATATTGTTAGTAATAAAGTAATAACTAAAAAGATTTTATCATATTGTATTCCTTTAATAATTATATCTGTTGTAGATAATTTATATACTATAGTTGATGTCAAATTAATTATTAAAGGGCTTAATATGGTAGGATATAGCGCTATTGAAAGTGAAATGATGTCTGGGATAGTATCTACTTGGGCACCTAAAATATGTACTATTATTGTAGCAATAGCAGCAGCTCTAACTACTAATATTATTCCTCATGTAACTTCTAGTTTTATAAAAAAAGATATGAAAGAGGTTAATAGAAGATTTAATCAGGCTATATCTACTATGTTATTAATTACTATTCCTATGGCATTAATATTATTATTACTTTCTAATGAGGGATATTTTATATTTTATGGTAAAAGTAATTATGGACCTTTAATATTAAAAGTTTCTGCTGTTAGTCATGTGTTTTTTGGAATATGGAGTGTAATTAATACTTGCTTACAAAGCATGAGAAAGTTTAAAATAGTTTATATTAATTCAGTTGCTGGATTAGTCGCTAATGCTATATTAGATATTCCACTTATATTGTTATTTAATAAAACTGGGTTACCTGCTTATATAGCTACTATAGTTTCTACTTGTATAGGATATTTTATTTCTATAATTATTGCTTTAATTTATTTAAAGAAAAATATGAATTTTAGTTATAAAATATCTATTGAAACTATTAAGAAAATGATATTACCAACTATATGTTTATTTGTACCTATATTATTATCAAAAATATTTATTAAATTTGATTATAATTATATAACATCTTTTGTATCATTATTTATTCATGGTATGTATGGCACAATTATATATTTAGTTATTTCATATAAAAATGGATTATTGTTTGATACTCTTGGTAGAGATGCAATAAATAATATATTAAGTAAATTTCATATAAAAGTTAAGGAATGAAAATTCCTTTTTATTTTACAAAGATAAAATATTTTAAATAAGAATTTATTGCTGTGAATTTGTATGTGTGATATACTATTTTATAGAATGGAAGGGATAAGATATATGAAAAAACCTATTTTAGTTGTATTAATAGTTTTACTTGTTGTAAGTGTTTGTTTGGGAGGATTTGGTTTTTATTATTCTAATAAGGATAAAGAAGCAGAGGCTTCTAAAAAAATAGTTGAATGTACATTTGATGGGGAAGTAGTAGATGGAGCAGAGTATGTAAATGGTCAATATACTTATACATTTATTGAAAATGTTTATGCTTATATAAGTGATTCTATTGACTATAATGATAAACTTGCTCAAAAGAAAATGAATGCTGATTTATCTAATGTTGAAAGAGGATGGAGTGTTGAGTTGACTGATAAAGAAAATACTAATCCTGTAACTTCTAGACTTTGTGGTACAGTTAATAATTTACCAATAATTTCTACGAGAAGAATGTTTTCTTATGCAGCGGCTGAACAAATTGATTTAAGTGGTTTTGATACATCAAAGGTTATTGATATGAGTGAAATGTTTGATGGATTAAAAATATCTAATTTGGATTTAAGTGGTTTTGATACAAGTAATGTTATAGATACGAGTTATATGTTTGGTGAAGCAAATATAAATTCCTTAAATTTAGCTGGTTTAGATATGAATAAAGTTATAGATATGAGTTCTATGTTTAGAGATGCTAACATTAATAATTTAAATTTAACTGATTTAAAGACAAATAATGCTGAAACTATGAGGGCTATGTTTCTTAATGCTACTATTAAATCAATATCTGGGTTAGAAAGTTTAAATACAAGTAATGTTAAAAATATGGAAGCAATGTTTGCTTATTTTAATACTGAAACGATTGATTTAAGTGGTTTTGATACAAGTAATGTCGAAGATATGAATACTATGTTTGCTTATTCTTCTGCAAGTGAAATAAAGGGTCTAAATAATTTTAATACAAGTAATGTAAAAGATATGAGAGGTATGTTTGAATATTCTAATGTTAATGAGCTTGATTTAAGCAGTTTTAATTTAAGTAACATTAAGACAATTGTTTGTGATGAAGATGAAGAAGTCAAAATAGATGATACGTATGTAAATTATTATTGTTTAACTTCTGAATATGGTGATATTTTATATGGAGAATATGATGTTTTTGGAACTAGTAGTATGTTTGATGGTGCTGTTGCTACTACTGGGTATGCTAGAACTAAGGAAGATGCAAGCATACTTAATAAAAGTGAAAATATACCAAGTACATTAAAATTTGTAGTTAAATAATATAAATATATGGGTGATGATTATGAATAAGAAAAATAAAATTATTGTTATTGTTTTATGCATCTTAGCTTTGATTTCAGTTGTTATATTTGGAGTATTATGTATTAAGCATAAAAAAAATAGTGAAAATAATGATGGTATTAAAACTGTAGATGATATTATGAAAGAAACATATGTTCCTTTTAAACTTAATGAAGCTAAAATTGTTGTTAATGATGATATTAATGTAGAAAATGTTTATATACCAAAACTAAATATTGATAATAGTGCTGCTGAAAGTTTTAATGAAAAATTAAAAAGTGAATTGTATCAACAAGAAAAATTAAAATTAGATTATATTAATAAGAATTATCAAGATGGTACTACATATACACTTAGTTATAAGGCTTATACTAAAAATAATATTCTTTTAATAAGTGCTATTGGTACATATAGTTATTGGCCTTTGGATGGAGATGGAAAATTCTATTATGACTATGCTTATGATTTATCAAAAAATGAAGAAATAAGTATTGTTGATGCATTAAAAGCACTTGACATAACTGATAAACAAATTGCTCTTTTTACTGATAAATGTTATGTGCCAGGAAATGGTAGTGTTGATGAAACAGAGTGTACTATTGATTTAGTTAAAACTGGATTTGAAACTAATAAATGGTATCATATCGATTATCAAGATGATATGATATATGGTATTAAATATGATGGAGTGGTTAATTATTAATTACTCCTTTCTTTATTTAAAAATAAAAATATAGTAAAATATTGTATATGGGTGAGTATATGAAAAAAAGAGTAATATTGATTGACGGTAATAACTTGTTATTTAGAAGTTATTATGCTACTGCGTATAATGGAAATTTGATGAAAAATTCTAAGGGGTTTCCAACTAATGCATTATTTGGTTTTATTAATATGATTAATAAAATATTAAATGAAGAGAAACCTGAATATATTATGGTTGCTTTTGATAAAGGACATAACTTTAGAAAAGATTTATATGATAATTATAAAGATGGTAGAATTGAAACACCAAATGATTTAAAAAAACAATTTCCTGTTGCTAAAGAAATATGTTCTTTACTTGGAATTAAGTATATTGAAATTGATAATTATGAAGCTGATGATATAATTGGAACATTTACTAAAATGATACAAGAAGATAAAAATTATAATGCTACTATAATAAGTAGTGATAAAGATTTATTACAATTGATTAGTGAAGATGTTGATGTTAAATTATTAAAGCAAAAAGATTATATCATGATGAATGAGAAAACTTTTTTTGAAACATATGGTATTAAACCTATTAGAATGATTGATTTAAAATCATTAATGGGAGATGCTAGTGATAATATTCCTGGTGTTAAAGGTATTGGTGAAAAGACTGCTTTAAGTTTATTACAAAAATATGATACATTGGACGGTGTTTATAAACATATTGATGAAATAAGTGGAAAGACTCATGAAAAATTAATTAATGATAAAGATAATGCTTATTTTTCATATAAATTAGCTACTATATATAAAGATATTAATTTTGATTATGACTTTGAATCTATTAAGTATGTAGGGGCAAATATTAATTTATTAATTGAAAAATATAAAGAGTTGGAATTTAATTCTTTCTTAAGAAATATTAATGTTCCTAAGAAGCAGGAATTAAGTGATGATTATGAAATTGTTAAAGGTAAATTAGAACTTGGTGGGGAATATAGTTTATATATTGAACTTGATGGTAATAATTATCATACTTCTAATATTATTGGAGCTTCTATATATGATGGATGTAAAAAATATTATTTTGATAAGACAAGTTTAATATTAAATAAAGATTTACTTAATAATGTTTTAGTTACTTTTGATAATAAGAAAAATAATGTTGCTTTGAATTCATATGGTGCTCATGTTAAATGTAATTTTGATACTATGATTGCTACGTATTTACTTGAATATAATACTAAAGAAGATATTGCTGTTTTAGCATTAAGTGATGGAGTAGAAATACCTTATTATGAAAATATTATAAGTTCTAAAAATAAGTTAAGTGAGTCTAATGTTGAAGCGATTATATGTAGTAAAGCTAAATATTTATTTGATAGTTATCATAAATATTATGATAAAATTAAAGAAAATACTGAGTTATATAATTTATATTATGATATAGAGCATCCTTTAATTGAAGTATTATCTAGTATGGAAATTGAAGGTATTAAATGTGATAATAAAGTTATTGATGACTTAAAAGAAGATATTAAAATTAAATTAGATAATTTAACTAATGTTATATATAATTATGCTGGATGTGAGTTTAATATATCTAGTCCTAAACAGTTAGGAGAAATATTATATGATAAACTTGGTATGCCAAAGGGAAGAGGAAAGAATGCTACTTCTACTGCTCACGATATATTAGTTAAGAACACATCTTTTCATCCAATTATTAATGAAATACTTGAATATAGAAATTTAAATAAATTATATACTACTTATTTAGATACATTTAATAATTATATTTTAAGTGATGGTAAGATTCATACTATATATAAACAAACTGGAACTAGAACTGGAAGACTTTCTTCTGTTGAACCTAATTTACAAAATATACCTGTAAGAAGTGAAGAAGGAAGAAAGATGAGAAAGGCTTTTTTGCCAAGTGAAGAATCTGTTCTTTTGAGTAGTGATTATTCTCAAATCGAATTAAGAGTTCTTGCTCATATAAGTGGATCTAAAAGTTTGCAAAAAGCATTTATAAATAATGAAGACATTCATACTCATGTTGCTGCGGATATATTTGGTATTGATGAAAGCGATGTTACTAAAAATCAAAGAAGAACTGCCAAAGCTGTTATATTTGGTATTGTGTATGGGATAAGTGGATATGGTCTTGGTGAAAATTTAGATATAAGTGCCAGTGAAGCTAAAAAATATATTGAAAAATATTTAAGTTTATACCCTGAAGTTAGCGATTATATGAAAAATATAGTTGCTATTGCTCATAGAGATGGTTATGTTAGAACTCTTCTTGGAAGAATTAGAACTATTGAAGAACTTAATAATACTAATTATTTAATTAGAGCAAATGGAGAGAGAATAGCATTAAATACTCCTATACAAGGTACTGCTGCTGATATATTAAAATTAGCTATGGTTAGATTATATAAAGAGTTGAATGAAAGAAAATTGAAAAGTAAAATATTATTACAAGTACACGATGAATTGATTTTGGATGTAAGAGAAGGAGAACTTGAAGAGGTTAAATTTATAGTTAGAGATGTTATGGAGAATATATATAAGTTATCTGTTCCATTAAAGGTTGAAATTGATTATGGAAAGAATTGGTATGAAGCTAAATAATGTCAATTTTTTGTGATAATATTGAAAATAATATATGATTTATGATATTTTAGTATAGAGGTTGATATAAATATGAAAAATAAATATGGATTTACTTTAATTGAAATATTAGCTGTTGTGGCTATACTTGGAATTCTATCTTTGATAGCAGTACCTAATGTAATAAAATATTTAAAATCTAGTCAAGAACAAGCAATGGCTACACAAGAGAATACTATCGCTGATGCTGCTAATTTGTATAATGAAGACTATTGTATTCATCCAATTGGAGATCGAACTTGTGGAGTATGTACTAAAAGTGATACAATTTCTTATGTTAGACTTTCAGTATTAGAAAATTTAAGTTTGATAGATAAGGTTAAATATAAAGATTCTGATTGTGATGGGGTAGTAGTTTGGGACTCTGAAGCTAGAACTAAAAAAACATACTTGGTATGTGAAAATGATACATATAGTACTGATAGTAGTATTGATTTAGATAAAGATTATCCTGAGTGTTAAATATAATAAAACGGAAAATTAGTTTTCCGTTTTTATTTGTACTGGTTTATTTTGTATTTCTTTTTGTATTATATCTTCATAAATAATTGAGTAGATGTCTGTTACTCTTTTTTCTATTTCTAATGATTTATATTTAGTTGTGTCATAAACATTTAATATTGGTAAATTTAATGAGTTTTTAATAGTATTTAAATGTTTTTGACCTTTGCTTGAAAAACCTAGTATTCTAATATATTCTGGCATTTTATATAATTTATTTTCATCTTTAGTAAATGAACAAAGGATATGGTTTAACATTCTTGATATTTTATTGTAAGTATATCTTTTTGTTTTTATATTTTGAATTAGTTCTTCTAATGATGAAGAAGAGTAGATATATTTTTTGATTCTATTATTTATTCCTTCTTCTACATCTACATATTTATCTAAGTTTTGTTCTGAAATTATTTTATATTTTAGATATTCAAAGTATTTATTTTTTGTTGTTTTGTTTTTTAATATTTTATATGTTGTAATGGGTACATTATTGATTATATTTATATTATTTTTTATTTTGTTTCTTATGTTTGATGCTGAGATGATGTTTTCGTTTGATTCTAAGTCATGATAATTATTTGTTCTTTTTATTATGAATGGTTTTATGTTGTAGTTGTTTTTGTATATTGATTTTAAATAACTTAGTGCTAGTAAATCATTTGGTGTTAATATTTCTATGTTTATTAAGTCTTTTAATGCATGATTTAAAGCAGTAGGATAGCTAATTCCATCTTTCATGTATTCTTTTACTTTGATATCAAATTCTTCGTTATATAGTTCTGTTTTAGCACATTTAATTAAATCATTTAAATTATTATTTTCACTTCCAAAACATAGTTCTTCTATTTTTAATTCATTTAGTAGTTTAAGTGATGATTCTGCAAATATATCACTACTTTGGACTGTAAATATATATGGTAATTCTATAACAATATCTACATTATTTTGTAATGCTATTTGTGTTTTTTCCCATTTGTTTAGTATAGATATTTCTCCTCTTTGTGTAAATGATGTAGTTAAACATACTATTATTATTGAATCTGGATATTTTTCTTTTATTTTATTTATTTGATACAAGTGTCCATTATGAAATGGATTATATTCTGCAATTATACCAATTGTTTTCATTTTTCACATCCTTTTTAATTATAACTTTTTAATTTTTATAATATCTTCTTTCTTTAGTCATGATTATAACAAAATTGGTTCTTTTTAGCAATTTTTATAAGAAAATAGTTAAATTTACTTGATATTTTTCTTTATTTATGAGAAAATATCATGGCAAATGAGAAATTAACTCGAATGTTGAGGTATGAAGGAGGAATAAAAATGAAATTAGATATTACTTTATTTGGTGCTTTACCTTTTAGAAGAATTAGTAAAACTGCTAAAAGACAAAGAAGAACTCATTTAAAGAAAGATGCTCCTACTGTAGCTACTTGTAGTAATTGTGGTGCTCCACTTGCTCCACATAGAGCTTGTACTAAGTGTGGTTACTATAAAGGAAAAGAAGCTATTAAAGTTAATAAAGATGAAAAGTAGTCAACAAGTGTTGACTTTTTTATTTATATTTAGTTATTTTTTTGCTATAATTGTTTCTAGGATGTGATAATGTGAAAGATGTAGTAGAAGCAATCATTGAAATACCTAATGGTTCTAGAAATAAATTTGAGATTAAAGATGGTAAGATTAAATTAGATAGAGTTTTATATTCTTCTATGTCTTATCCTGCTGAATATGGTTTTATTGATAATACTTTAGCTAAAGATGGTGATCCGCTTGATATATTAGTTATTGGTAGTGAACCTTCTTATCCCGGATGTATTATTCCTGCTAGAGTAATTGGCGCTTTAAAGATGCTTGATAATGGAAAAGAGGACTATAAAATTATTTCTGTGGTAGCGGTAGATCCAAGATATAATGAAGTAAATGCATTAAATGATTTATCTTCTTTTGTACTTGATGAGATTAAAAACTTTTTTGAAAATTATAAAACATTACAAAATATTCCAGTTAAAGTTTTAGATTATTATGGAAAAGAAGATGCTTTTAAAGTGATTGAATCATCTAAACAAAGATATAATGATTTGGGGAAAAAATAATGAGAAATGGTGTAGCAATATTCATTGTATTGATTATAGTAGCTTTTGTGATTATTATTTTAAATCCTAATTTTGCTAGTAACAAAGAAACTAAATTAAATGAAGAAATTAAGAATAATGAAAAAAATGTTAAGGCTGCTAGTATTAATTTTATTGAAACGTATTATGTTAATGAACTTAATTCAAGATATAAAAGTGCTTTTATGACTGAATATGTTTCAAAGTATCCTGATAATGATTATTTCTGTATTACATTTGATGCTTTAAAGAAGTATAAAAGTATAACTGATGTAAAATATAATAATGTGTCATGTGATGGGTTTGTTTATTTAAAGAAAGATGATGTTTATAATCATATTGTATATTTTTATTGTGATGGAGAATATGTTTCTGAAAATTATAATATGGTAAATGAATTAGATTGTTTTTAGGAGGAATTATGGCAAATAATATAGTTAATAAAAAATATAATAAAAAAAGTGATTTTATTCAATTTATTGTTGGACTTGTAGTTTATGCAGTTGTTTTAATGATTGCTGAATCTTTATTTAAGGGAATTGAGATAAAGAGTTTTCTATATGCTTTAATAGCTGCGTTTATTTTAGATTTATTAAATTATACAGTTAAACCTGTGCTTATTTATTGGACATTACCACTTAGTATATTGAGTTTTGGAATTGCTTATCCAATTGTGAATATGATTATTTTAAAATTATGTGATATTTTGATGGGTAGTGCTTTTAATATTCATGGTTTTTTTGCAACGTTCTTTATAGCTATATTTATTAGCTTTATGAGAATACTTTTAGATAATATTATTACTAAAAATGTGGGAAGAGGGTAATTGTATGGATCCAGTGCTTTTTTCAATAGGAGGACTTGAAATTAGATGGTATAGTGTATTAATATTAGTTGGAGTTTTTGTAGCATATTTTTTAATTACTAGAGAAGCTAATAGATTTAAAATTAAATATGATTTTATTTTTAATTTAATATTTTGGGTTTTAATAATGGGTATTATTGGAGCTAGAGTATTTTTTGTTATTTTTAGTTGGGATTATTATTCAAAGAATTTATCTGAGATATATAAGATATGGAATGGTGGCCTAGCTATTCATGGTGGTATTATTGCTGGATTTATTACATTGATACTTTATTGCAAAAAATATAATGTTGATATACTAAAAATCACTGATATATTTGCTCCTGCTTTAATAATAGCTCAAGCTATTGGTAGATGGGGTAATTTTTTTAATAGTGAAGCTTATGGTAGTAGTGTTAGTTATCAAACTTTAGTTAATATGAAAATTATTCCTCAATTTGTAATAGATAATATGTATATAAATGGTAGTTATCATTTACCTATGTTTTATTTTGAATCTGTTGCTTGTTTGATTGGATTTATAATTTTAATGATTATTAGAAGAAAAAAATATATAAAAAAAGGACAAATTATGTCTACTTATTTGATATGGTATGGCATTGTTAGAGGTATTATTGAAACATTTAGAACAGATAGTTTGATGATAGCTAATGTAAAAGTTGCTCAAATATTAAGCGTTATTATGATATCTGCTGGTGTGTATATATTTTTTACTCAAGCTAAAAAGCCTAAACTTGATGATCTTTATAATAGTATTGATGATGAAGTTAAATTTTAAAAGAGGTGATTACTTTGTATGATACGATAATTATTGGTATGGGGCCTGCTGGAATGAGTGCTGGAATTTATGCTAAGAGAGCAGGACTAAATGTATTAATGATTGATGAAAATGCTCCTGGTGGACTTTTAAATAAAATAACTGTTGTAGAAAATTATTTAGGATTTAAGTCTATTAGTGGACCTGATTTAGCTTCTAATATGTTTGAACATATATTAAATGAAAAAGTTCCTTTTAAATTAGCTAGAGTTACTAATGTTGTAGACGAGAATGGAATTAAAAAAGTAACTACTACTAAGGGAGAGTTTACTTCTAAAGGATTAATTATTGCTACTGGAAGAAAACCTCGTAAAAGTGGTCTTATAAATGAAAATAAATTTATTGGTAAGGGGATTAGTTATTGTGCTATTTGTGATGCTCCATTATTTAAAAACAAAAAATTATGTGTTTTAGGTGGTGGCAATAGTGCATTTGAAGAAGCATTATATTTAAGCAAATTTGCCAGTGAGATAACTATTATTACTAAATATGATATAACTGCTGAAGAAAAATTGGTTCAAGAAATAAAAAATAAAAATATTAATATTATTAATAATGGAGCAAATGAATTTTTTGGAGAAGATACTTTAAAGGGTATTATATTAGATGATGGTTCTTTTATAGAATGTGATGGTGCTTTTGTATATTATGGATATGAATCTGATACTTCATTTATTAAGAGTCTTGAAGTAGAGAATATTAATGGATACATAATAGTTGATAATAAGATGAAAACAAATATTGATAAAGTATATGCATGTGGTGATATTATAAAAAAAGATGTATATCAAATAGTTACTGGAATAAGTGAAGGGGCTATTGCTGCTATACAATTAAAAAATGATTTGAAGTAGGTTGTTATGCTAGAAATTGTTGTTACTAGTTTAGTTTGCATTATTGATTTTATTTTAATGATAATATTTGTAAAAGATTATTCTGATATAGTGCTTTTATTTCAAATATTTTCTTTTATTTCACTTTTTATATTTTATATGTTTAGATATAAAAAGAAATATATAAGTTATAAAGTGATACTTGCTTCATTTTTAATATTTATTGTTAGTGCTATTCTAATGTATGTACTACTTAAAAGAGAAAAGTATACTTTAGGTACTGATATTAATGTTTTGTGTTCAATTTTAGGTATTATTTTTTTCTATATTATTGATGCTCTTTATATGGTTATTTTATTACTTATGAATTTATTAAAATTTATTGTAAATAAAATTAAAAAAGTATGATAGAATAGTTTTTAGTTTGTGGAGGATTTATGTTAGTATATGGTAAGAATGTTATAAATGAAATATTAAATAATAATACTAAAATATATAAAGTGTTTTTAGATAATAATTTTAAAGATGAAGTGTTATTAAATAGAATAAATAAAAGAAACTTAAAGAAGTTTCATATTGATAAAAATAAATTAGATAAGATGTGTGGTAATAGCACTAATCAAGGGATTGCTGCTGATATTGAAGAATATAAATATTTAGATATTAAAGTTCTTGAAAATGATAATAATTCTTCTTTTGTTGTTATGTTAGATTCTATTGAGGATCCTCATAATTTTGGGGCTATTATACGTACATGTGAATGTGCTGGAGTGGATTATATAATTATTCCAAGAAATAGAAGTGTAAGTGTTAATTCTACTGTTTATAAGACTTCTTGTGGTGCTTTAGCTAATGTTAAGATTATTGAAGTTGTTAATCTTACTAATACTATAACTAAATTAAAAGACTTAGGCTTTTGGGTATATGGTGCTGAAAGTAATGGTAAAAACTATTCTAATATAAAATTTGATGGTAAAACTTGTTTAGTTATTGGAAGTGAAGGACATGGCCTTAAACAAATAGTAACTAAGAATTGTGATGAAATAATTAGTCTTCCAATGAAAGGTAAAATAAATTCTTTAAATGCTAGTGTAGCATGTGGAATACTAATTTATGAAATAATGAAATATAAATAGGTGAAAGATGGATTATAAAGAATTAAATGATAATGAACTTGTTTATCTTTGCTGTGAAAATAGTGAAGAAGCTTATAATACAATAATTAATAAATATAAACCTGTTATACTTAGTACTGTTAAACAATATATGAAAGAGTTAAATATTGTTGGAAGTGAAACAAATGATTTTTATCAAGAAGGTTTAATTGGTTTAATGACTGCGATTAATACTTATGATGAAACAAAAGACACTACTTTTTATACTTATGCATCTACATGTATTAAAAATCATATGTTATCATCTGTTAGAAAAAGTTTTAGTAAGAAGAGTAAAATATTAAATGAAAGTTATTCTTTAGATAAGATGATAGATGATTCTAATTTAGATTTTTATGATGTTTTTAGTGATGAAAGAAGTAATCCATTAAATATCTTATTTGAAGAAGAAGATGGTAAAGTATTACTTAATGAACTTAAAGATATGTTTAGTAGTAGTGAAAAAGAGATATTTGAATATAAAGTTCTTGGTTTATCTAATGCTGAAATATCTGAAAAAATTAATAGGCCTAAAAAGTATGTTGAGAATACTATGTTTAGAATAAATAAAAAATATAAAGAATTACTGAATAAAAAATGATAAGTTACTTTTAAAGTAACTTTTTGTATGATATAATTTTGTAGTGAGGATGATGTTATGTTTGATTATTTAAGAGGAAAAATTACTAAACAACTAGCAAATTATATTGTTATAGATGTTAATGGTGTTGGATATAAAGTTTATACTCCTAATCCATATAAATTTAAAGATAATGAAGAAACTATTGTATATGTATATAATCATATTAGAGAAGATGAAAATTCATTATATGGATTTAGTTGTGAAGATGAAAGAGATTTGTTTTTAAGACTTATTGATGTTAAAGGTCTTGGTCCTAAAATGGCTATGCCAATACTAGCAACTGGTTCTATTAATGGTATAATTGACGCTATTGATAGAGAAAATATATTATATTTAAAGAAATTTCCTAAGATTGGTGAAAAGTTGGCTAGACAAATAATATTAGATTTAAAAGGAAAACTTGTTATGAGTGAAGAAAGTAGTGAATCTAATGATGAGTTAGTACTTGCTCTTGAAGCTTTAGGATATAAAACAAATGATATTAAAAATATTATTGTTAAAGTTGATAAGTCTTTAAGTATAGAAAATCAAATTAAAGAAGCATTAAAATTATTATTAAAGTGAGGTATTATTATGGTAATTGGAATTGATATGGATGATACTATTTGTTCTACTAATGAAAGGATTCTTATTGAAGCTGATAAGTATGATAAGGAAGTTTTAGGTGGAAGTGGTATTAAAAATAAAGACGCTTATGAGTTTACTGAAATGATGGGTTGGGAAAAAGATATGAAAGGTAAATTCTTTGCTGACAGGCTTGAATATATTATGGATAATGCACAGATAAAAGAAGGTGCTAAAGAAGTAATTAATAGCTTGCATGAAAATGGTACTAAAATAATTATTATATCTTTTAGAAAAGGTAAATATATTGCTGATCCATATATGCTTACTAAGAATTGGTTAGATAGAAATGGTGTTCATTATGATAAAATATATGTTGATACTGGTAGTAAGGTTGATGAGTGTATTGAAAATAATGTTAGTCTTTTTATTGATGATAAAGAAAGTCATTGTGAAGATGTAAGTGGTGCTGGAATTGATGTATTATTATTTACTAATTTATATAATCATGAAGAAAATAGATTTAATAGAGTTAATACATGGTATGATGTAGAAAAATATATTAAGGAGAAATATAATGGATGAGAGAGTTGTTACTAATCATGAATTAGAAGAAGATACTTTTGAGAAAAGTATTAGACCTGACTCTTTTGATGAATATATTGGACAAACTGATGTTAAAGAAAATATAAAAGTATTTGTTAAAGCTGCTAAGTTAAGAGGAACAAATCTAGATCATGTTTTATTGTATGGTCCTCCTGGACTTGGAAAAACTACTTTAGCGCATATTATTGCTAATGAACTTGGTAGTAATATTAAGACTGCTAGTGGCCCTACTATTGAAAAGAGTGGTGACTTAGCTGCTATTCTTTCTACTTTAGAGCCAAATGATGTTTTATTTATCGATGAAATACATAGAATACCTAGATATATTGAAGAAATATTATATAGTGCAATGGAAGATTTTAAATTAGATATTATTATTGGCGGTGAAGGGCAAAGCAGGAGTATTAAAATAGACTTACCTCCATTTACATTAGTTGGAGCTACTACTAGAAGTGGTGATTTATCAAGTCCTCTTAGAGATAGGTTTGGCATTATTTCTAAGTTAGAATTTTATACTGATGAAGAATTAGCTACAATAGTTAAAAGAAGCTCTAGAGTTCTTAAATTCAATATTGATGATGATGCTGCTTTTGAAATTGCTATTAGAAGTAGAAAAACTCCTCGTATAGCAAATAGGCTTTTAAAAAGAGTTAGTGATTTTGCATTAGTTGATGGAAAAGATGTTATTGATTTAGAAATTACTAAGAAGGCTCTTGAAAGATTAAAGATAGATGAAAGTGGTCTTGATAATGCTGATAAAGATTATTTACTTAGTATTATTAATAAATTTAATGGTGGACCTGTTGGAATAGAATCTATTGCTTCATCTATTGGTGAAGAAGTGACTACTATTGAAGATGTTATTGAACCTTTCTTATTACAAGAAGGTTATGTTAAGAGAACTTCTAGAGGTAGGATTGTTACTCCAAAAGCATATAAGAAGTTTAAAATTAATGAGCAAAGAACTTTATTTGATTATGATATTTAGGGTGTAGGTTGATTGTTATGTTTCAAGAAAGGGAGTATTACAATTTTATTGAAATAAGTAAAAATAAAGCTAAAGATGTTTTAACTTTATTTTTTAGTAGGCTTGGATATAATGATATATTTAATCATTTATTTGATATAGAAATATATATTGATTATAATGGAAGTGTTACTTATGAAGGCTCTAGTGCTGTTTATAATCACGATAGTAATATTATTGATGACTCTTTAAATTTTAATGAAGAGAAAAGACTAGAACATAATAATCCTCTAAGATATCATAGTATATGGATTAATTATGATTATCTTAAATCTTTGTATAATGAATATGAAAATGGAAATAATTTAGAAAAGAAAAGTGCAATACTTGTTTTATGTGAAACAATTATTCATGAAATTATTCACGAGAATAGAGCTATTTTAAGAAAATTTGATAATACTTTAAATAATCTTGATTATATTTATGCTTCTTTTGTAAAGGAAAAGTCTATTAATTTAAAATATGATGTTAATTTATTTAGAAGTGAAGTTGAAAGATTATATTTAACTAATGATTTAGGGGAAGAAGTATTAATTTCTTCTTGCAGAGGATTAGAAAACTATGATGTTTATTATAATTCTAATATTAAATTATTTGTTATTAAATCTATTGATGGAAATGTTATTGATCAAATAGATGATGCTATAATATATGGATATGATGATGAAACTTATTTATCTTCTAGTTTTTATAATAAAAGAAATATAAGTGATAAGATATACGAATCAAAAGAGATTGTAAAGGTGAGAATATTAAATCAAAGGGGAATAGAAGAAGGACTTACTGAAGCATTAACTAATATGATATTTAATTCTAGCTTTTATGATAGTTTTGATTTGGAAGAAGAAGCTAATACTGTTATTTGCGATAATCAAACAAGACTTTATGTTAAAGCAGCATGCCATATATATAAAACTTTTGGATATGACTTTATGAATTGGTTTATTCTTTCCTGCTATGAAGATGAGTATGAAGATATTTTAGAAGAAACTTTTGGTGAATATTATGATAGAGTATTAGAAATATTTAGTCATTTATATTATTGTAATAATGATAGAAAGTATATAAATGAATACTATGAACTATTAAATATTATTAAGTGTGTTAAAAAAAGTAAAAAGTTGGTTTAAC
>CAZBAZ010000017.1:0-21294 GCA_964490375.1 uncultured Clostridium sp. | reverse complement strand
GGCTTTTGCCCTTTTTTTATAAGGCTTTGCAGAGTTTTGCTGCAAAACTAAAGACCATTGCGATATACTCTTTGTCAATTTAATTTAAATCAGTAACATATTATATAGTGGTGAGACATTTTCGCAAGTTATTGACATTACCAAATAGTTAAAGCAAACAATAAAAAAAGAACACATACATGTTCTAATTTAATTTTTCTCTAATAATAGCATTAACTTTACTCATATCAGCTTTACCTTTAAGAATAGGTGTTAATTCTTTCATTAAAGCGCCCATATCTTTCATAGAAGTAGGTTTTATTTTATCAAATGCTTTATCTATTTCTTTTCTTACCTCTTCTTCTGATAATTGTTCAGGTAAATATTTACTTAGTAATTCAATTTCTTTTAATAACCCATCTACTAAATCTTGTCTATTACCTTTTTTAAATTCCTCAATGCTTTCTTTATGAGTTTTAACTTGTTTACTTACTACATCTATAACAATCTCATCACTACAAGTATTTCTATCCATTTTATTATTAACTAAATATAAATCAATAGCTGACTTTAATAATCTAATTGTATTTAATGAATCTTTATCATGAGCTTTCATAGCTTCTTTCATATCATTTGATATAGTTTCATATAACATAGCATTCACTCCTTATTTAATATTAATATCTTTGTTTATTATGCTTTTTAGCGTTTCTAATAGCTTCTTTTTTAGCTTCTCTTCTAACTACTCCAGCTTTTAAGTATTCTCTTCTTTTCTTCATTTCAGTAGGGACTCCGCTTCTTTGCACTTTCATTTTAAAACGTTTTAATGCACCCTCAACATTACCATCTTTTACTTCAACGTGTGTCATTATTTCTTCCCTCCCTTCATGACTATATTTGATTATAGTACAAAAAGTACCAAATTTCAAGTAAATTCTACAATAAATTTAAATTTAAAACAAGCAAAAAATCTTTCACAAAGAAAGATTTTTAAATTACTTTATTTGACTCATTACTTCTTCAGCAAAGTTATCATTTCTTTTTTCCATACCTTCGCCTACTTCATATTTAACTAATTTAACTAATTTAGTTTTATTATTTTCTAAATAAGCTTTAACAGTTAAACCAGAGTCTTTAATGAATGCTTGCTCTTCTAAAACATTTTCTTCATAGAATTTTCTAATTCTACCTTCAACAATTTTATCAGCAAATTCAGGCTTTTTACCTTCATTGATTACTTGTTCTTTAATTACAGATTTTTCATGTTCTAAATCTTCAGCTGGAACACTATCAATATTTGTATATAATGGTCTCATAGCTGCTGCTTGCATTGCTACATCACGAGCAACCTCTTCATTTTCACCTTCAACTACAGTTAATGATGAAATTTTACCACTCATATGTAAATATGAACCAAATACTTCATTATCAGCTTTCTCTACAACTTCAAATCTTCTTAAACTAATCTTTTCACCAATTTTAGCAGTAGCATTAACAATTAAATCATTAATTGTTTCATTACCACATTTACTATTTAAAGCATCTTCCATAGTAGAAACATTATTATCTAAAATAGCATTACCTATTTTATCTAATAATCCTTTAAATTCTTCATTCTTAGCAACAAAATCTGTTTCTGAGTTTAATTCAACTACTACAGCTTTATTTCCTTTAATATAAATATTAGATAATCCTTCAGCAGCAATTCTTTCAGCTTTCTTAGCTGCTTTAGAAATTCCTTTTTCTCTTAAATAATCAACTGCTTTATCCATGTCTCCATTACTTTCAACTAAGGCTTTTTTACAGTCCATCATTCCAGCACCAGTTTTTTCTCTTAATTCTTTAACCATGCTTGCACTAATATTCATAATTTCCTCCTACTTTAATGCTTCGATTAATTCATCTTTTTTCATAGTTGAATAACCAGCAATACCTTTTTCTTTAGCAATCTTCTTTAAATCAGAAACTGTCATTCCATCATAATCAGATTCACTATTCTTTTCATCTTCAAAATTATCAAGTTCAACTACTTTAGTTTCAACTTTAATTTCTTTAGTATTTTTAGCTGTTTCATCTTCAGTTACATAATCAACTAATTCAAGACCATTAGCCTCACATACAGCATTAGCTAATACTCCTAAAACAACTTTAACACTTCTAACAGCATCATCATTTGCTGGAATTGGAAAATCTACATCATCAGGATCACAGTTAGTATCAACAATTCCAAATACAGGAATATGTAATTTTCTAGCTTCACGAATAGCATTCATTTCTACTCTAGGATCAACAACAATGATAGCTTTTGGTAACTTATCCATTTCTCTAATTCCACCAAGAAGTTTATTTAATTTTTCATATTCCTTTTGAATTTTAGCAACTTCTTTTTTAGGAAGTAATTCAAACTTACCATCACTTTCCATTTTTTCAATCTCGATTAGTCTTTTAACTCTATCTCTAATTGTTCTAAAATTAGTTAAAGTTCCTCCTAACCATCTTTCAGTTACATAAAAACTTTGACATCTTGTTGCTTCTTCAATACTAGCTTCTTTAGCTTGTTTCTTAGTACCAACAAATAGAACCTTACCACCATTTTCACATGCTTTAAGAAGTTCAGCGTAAGCTTCTTCTATTTTTTCAACAGTTTTTTGTAAATCAATAATATGAATGTCATCTCTTGTTGTAAAAATGTATTCCTTCATTTTAGGATTCCATCTTTTAGCTTGATGTCCAAAATGTACACCAGCTTCTAATAAATAACTTTTTGCAATTACTGCCATATTTCTTCTCTCCCTTCGTTTTTACTTCTATTTGTCTTAAAATTAATATTCACTTAAATAATTAAGCACTAGAATATTAAATCAACAAATATGTCTTTTTTCTTAAAGCGAAATTATTTTATCACACATAATCATTTATTTCAATAAAAAACACGTAATTTCTTACGTGTTACATTAAACAAGTTAAATCAAAGTCAAATATATTTCCTATTATTTTAACAAGAGATGGAAGTAATAAAATAATTATAAGTATTATTCCCATTTTTATAGCCTTTGAATTTGCTTTTTTTAATAATTCAGGATTATCTCCACTAACAGCAGGTATATAAGCAACTATTCCAAATATTATAGTTGCAAGTGCTCCGATTACTCTAATTGCTGTTACTCCAACATTAACTATTTTAGTTAAATTACTTCCAAGTAATTCTTCACATGTCATATCTTCAGTGGATATATCCCATCCATCAGGTACATTAGGACTATCACCATCACTCTTAAAATTCAAATCGCTTTGAATATCTTCCATTGTAGAATCAATTTGTTCACTTGCACTATCAGCAACATCTTTAATTTCTTCTTTGGTTTCTTCAGAATTAATCACCTTAAGAGCGCATGATACTTGTTCATCAGTAAATCCTGCATTTTTCATTAGCGTTTCATCGCTATATGCACTATTGGATGCAGATGAACTAAAGTATTTAGCAATACTTTCAGTACCGACTCCGCACTCTTTAAATTCACAAGCATAAATTGAATCTTGAATATACTTATTATTAAATGAAGTATTTAATTCACTAATTAAAGAATTATATGCATCACTATCTTTTTCATAAGCAAGACCCTGTTGCTTCATACAACTATCAATCGAATCAGAAACAAAGTTCTTTTTGCTAGAAGAATCGCAAAAACTACTTGAACCAAGTTTTTGTGAAACACATATCTTAATCTTATCGCCAGATTCCGTATCAGTAGTTGTAAATTCTAAATTTTCATTAGGAAACCAATCATATTCTTCTAATTTTGTATAAGAAAATGTTGCTTTTGTTGATGAAACACTATCATCATAAAAGAAATATGGTGCACATCCAACATCTTGCGACGTTATACCATCTGTTCCAAGAACCGTTATGGATTTAGTTAAATCATAATTATTAACTGGACGATTATTTTTATTAATTACAAAATAAAATTTGCCATTTCTATTGCATCCACTATAGCCATCTAAAACCGTCTCATAAAAATATTTACCACTTCCAGCATAATAACAAAATGCATATATTTCTCTACTTCTATTTTTAACATCAGTATAATGTCCTTTATATGCTTTTGAATAAGATAAATTGCTACATTTATAAAACAAACCAACTCTAAAATCACATTTTCTATCTTTAAAATCATCAATACAAGAAGTCGCCTCAGCAAATAATGTTGAACTAAAAAGAACAAATGTAGCAAAAAATAAAAATACGCATTCAACATGTTTTTTCATATTATCACCTCATTACTAAGAAAATTTTATCATTAAAAAATATATATTTCAATAAAAAAGACACAAAAAGTGTCTACATCAAACAAGTTAAATCAAAATCAAATATATTTCCTATTATTTTAATAAAAGTTGGTAATAAAAGAATTAAAATTAATACTATTAACATTTTTATTGCTTTACTTAATGCTTTATTTAATTCTTTTGGATCATCATCCATAATAACAGGTAAAAACATAATAATTCCATACAAAATAGCAGCAATAGCTCCAACAACCTTAACAGCAGTTACCCCTAAATGAACTATTTTAGTTAAATTGCTACCAAGTATTTCTTCACAAGTCATATCTTCTTCAGATATTTTCCAACTTTCAGGTGTTTCTATTCCAGTATCACTCTCAGCACTTAAACTTGTTATATTTATAAATAATAAACTAATTAATAATAAACAATATAAAACTTTCTTCATATTATCCCCCTTTAAAAGCAGGTATTATTATACCATATAAACAATAAAAAATAAATATTTAATTAGTTTACACTATCAAATAATACTTTTTTGAAAAAAAAGTACAAATATAGTATAATAATATTGGTGATTTTGATGAAGAACTCTTCATTTAAAAATAGAGGTATGTTTTTAGAAAATATATTGAATGACACAAATACTTATTACAACAGCATAGAAAAATGTTTAATATATAAAAAACCTACACCTATTAAAGTATTAAATGTAAGTTATCCTTCAAGTTCATCACATTTAATAGATAAAGCTGTTTATTCAAATATATCTACATTAGATTATAATGGTATTTATAGAGAAAAATATATTGAATTTGATGCTAAAGAATGTCATTCTAAAACATCATTTCCACTTGCTAATATAAAAAACCATCAATTGGAACATATTAAAAGAGTTATAAAACAAAAAGGAATAGTATTTCTAATTATTTTTATGAATGATAAGTTTTATTTATTAAAAGGAGAAGATTTAGTAGATTATATAAACAATAATGAAAGAAAATCTATTGAATATGATTATATTATGGAAAAAGGATATCAAATAAAAGAAAGCTATACACCAAGATTAAAATATTTAGACAGTGTAGACGAAGCTTACTTTAAGGAGTAATATGAAAAAGAAAATATTATCAAAAAAAACAAAAAGTGAAAAAGAAAAAACGCCCAAAGTTAAAACAAGTAAAAAGAAAATAAGAATTTGGTACTGGATTATGGTAGTTATAGTATCACTCGGAATACTTTGTGTATTAGCAGGAATTGGATTTTGCTATTATATAGTTAAAAGTGCTCCAGAATACGACATTAATAAAATGTTTGAGAAAGAAGCATCAAGAGTATATAGTTCAGAAGGAAACTTAATTGCAACATTAGGTGCAGAGCAAAGACAAAAAGTAACTTATGATGAATTACCACAAGTATTAATTGATGCAATTATTGCCACAGAAGATTCAAGATTCTTCCAGCATAACGGATTTGATGCTCCAAGATTTTTAAAAGCATCATTTAGTCAAATTCTTGGAAAAGGTGGTGGAGGTGCATCTACTCTAACAATGCAACTTTCAAAATTAGCATTTACTGATTTTGTTAGTGAAGGATTTGATGGTATAGTAAGAAAATTTACAGATATATATATGGCTGTATTTAAAATGGAGAAGAATCTTACCAAAGAAGAAATAATTGAATATTACGTAAATACTCCTTGTCTTGGAGGAAATATATATGGAGTTCAACAAGCAAGCCAATACTATTTTGGAAAAGATGTTCAAGACTTAAATCTTGTAGAAGCTGCTCAAATAGCTGGTATGTTCCAGTCTCCTAACGGATATAATCCTTATGTAAATCCAAATGATGCAAATGAAAGAAAAGATACAGTATTATATCTAATGAAAAGACATGGTTATATTAGTGAAGAACAATATAATGCAGGAAAATCAATCAAAATAGCTGATATGTTAGCAAACTCAACGACTGAAACAAACGAATATCAAGGATTTATTGATACAGTAGTACAAGAAATAATAGATGAAACTGGAAATAATCCATACAATGTTCCAATGGACATTTATACAACAATGGTTACATCTAAACAAGATGCAATAAATGATTTTTATAAAACATATAAATTTAGAAAAACAAAACAAGATGCAGGAATTGCAGTTGTTGATGTTAACACTGGAGCATTAGTCGCAGTAGGCGCAGGAAAAAATAAAACTGGTGCTATGACATTAAACTTAGCTACATTCCATGGACAAACAAAAAGAATGCCAGGTTCAACAGCAAAACCTATAGTTGACTATGGACCAGCAATAGAATATGCAAATCTTAGCACATATGGACCATTCATAGATGAAAAAACTCCATATGGAAGCGGATACATGAGAAACTTTAATGGAAGCAATAAAGGTTTTATGACAACAAAAGACTGCTTAAAGAACTCTGTTAATACATGTGCGTTGCAAGCGTTTAGACTTACTACAAATGAACAAAAATATGAATTTGCAACAAGCCTAGGAATTGATTTTGGAGATGTCACTACCCTTCCTGATTCATATTCAATAGGTACATTTAATAGTGCCACTCCTGTAGTTCTTGCTGGAGCATATGCAGCTTTTGCAAATGGAGGTTATTACACTGAACCATATTCATATACTAAAATAGTTTATAGAGAATCAGAAGAAACATATGAACCAAAACATGAAAGAAAAAGAGTCATGAAAGAAACAACTGCTTATATGATTACAAGCATATTAACTAGTGCAACAAGTAGTTCAGTAAAAGTTTCAGGAACTCAAATAGCAACAAAAACAGGAACTACATCTTATGATACAGATATTCTAAAAAAATATGGATTATCAAGTTCTGTAATACCAGACTCATGGACATCAAGTTACACAAAGGATTATGCCATGGCAATTTGGATAGGATTCCCTGAAGGATTAACAGAAGAAAATGTAAAAGACAAACAATATATGCTAATGAGTCAAGCAAGTACTGATAGAGTTAAAATACAAGCAACACTTGCCAAAGGAATATATGAAACAAATGCTAAATTTACAAGACCAAAAGGTTTAACAAATGCAAGCGTAGAATTAGAAACTATCCCAGCTGCTTCTCCTAGCGAATATACACCAAGCAGTTTAAAAGGAGAATTTATGTTTATAAGTGGAACTGAACCAAGTGAAACTTCTACAAGATTCTCAAAATTATCTTCACCTATTAATGTAAGTTATACTATGAGTGGTAAAAAAGCCACATTATCATGGGTATCACCTGGTACACCAAATGCAATAGATAAAACATATTTAACAAATTACTTCAATGAAGGATACTCAATTTGGGCAGAAGATTATTTAAACAAAAGAATTACTTATAATACAAATAATATTGGAGACTTTGGATTTGATGTTTATCTAACACAAGGTACTACAGAAAAACACATAGCATGGATTACAGATACAACATATACAATAGACTTAAGTGCTTATCCTGGATATGATGGAGCAATTATAAGAAGCTCATATTCAAAATTCAAATCTAATGCAAGTGAAGGCGTAAAATTATTATTCACAAATGATGGTCAAGTTACACCAGATAGTCAAGAAACAACAACAGATGAAATTAAAGATAGTGATATTGAAGTAAAAATGAATGGACTAAATCAAGTAATAAAAGTTGGAGATAACTTGAGTGAACTTACAAGTTCAGCAATAGATTCAATCAAATATAAATCAACTGATATTAAAACAGATGTTACAGGATTAAATGTTTCACTAACTAATGTAACAAAAGATAATAATAAAACAGAATTTAATAAAATAAATACAGCAACTGGAACATATAAAGTTACATATTCAGTAACATTTACTTATAAATCAAAATCCATATCAAGAACATTTACTCAAACAATATTAGTTAAATAAACAAAAACCATTAGAAATTCTCTAATGGTTTTTATAATACCTACAAATATTTTTTAAATTACATGATTCACAATTAGGATTTCTACTCTTACATACATATCTTCCAAATAAAACCATCTGTGAATTAACTCTATTCCATTTATCTTTCTCAAAATACTTCTTTAATTTTATTTCAGTACTAATAACATCATCAGCATCTTTTGTAATACCTAATCTATTTGAAACTCTAAATACATGAGTATCAACTGCAAAAGAAGGCTCATTAAATAAAATTCCAAGTACTACACTAGTTGTTTTTCTACCAACACCAGGCAAACTTTCTAAATACTCTCTATCATTAGGTACATATCCTTTTTTTAATAATTCAGAAACAATAATTTTAAAATTCTTAGACTTAGTATTATGAAAACCAAGTATTCTAATATAATTATCTATATCACTAACACTTAAAGTATTTAATTTTTCTAGACTATCATATTTGCTATATAAAGGACTAGTAGCCACATTAACACTTTTATCAGTAGTTTGAGCAGATAACATAACAGATAATAATAACTCATAATCATGAGTATAATTTAATTCACATCTAGCATCATAAAACAATCTATCTAATTCATTTTCAATTGCTTCTCTATTCATTATCATCTAACCAATCATAATCAAACATTTCTTCATTTTCTTTTTCTTCTTTAACACGCTTTTTAATACCATTCTTAGTCCATTCATAAATAATCTTATCAATATACTTAAAATTCCTAACATCGCTTAAAATAGCTTCTTTTAACGCATTCTTAATAGTTTCTTCACTAACACCTTGCTGTAACCATTTGTTAATAAGTTCATACTCATAAGAAGACAAAGTCCTAGCAAGTTCACTCTCAAATAAACTATAAATATCACTACTCTTATCCTCAGTTTTTTTATTTAAAAGAAGCCTATCATAAAAAGGATCTAATTTTATTTGTTCAATAACTTCCCCATTCTTATTAGTAACAACCATCTCAATATATTTTTTATTCAATAAACTACTAAAAGTATTAAATATCTTATCATCATCAAATCCAAGTTTATCTTTAATATCATCATTATTTAAATAATTAGATACATTTATAAAGTATAAAACAAGTAAAAACTCATCTAATGTAATATCAAGATTACTAATACACTTAATAACATTAGAATTAATCACAAAATCTTTACTAGTAAATACACTTCTTAAATCACTCATATTTTCTCTTTCTTAAAAATTCTTCAATAGAATAACTATTATTATTAAGTTTACCTTCAATAATATTTTTCTCAATTATTTTATAAACCTTTTTAATATTATTAACGCTTACATAATTTAACATTGTATTTATAGAAATATCTATATCAATAATACTATGTAAATCTTCAAGACCTTTCATTGTTTCTACTTCTTTATCCATATTAAGAATTTTTGCTGCATTCATAACAATATCATTATCATACTCTTTTAAATCTAAAAAATCTATATAATATTTACTCAAAATAGTTTTAATTTTATTAATCTTATCTTTTTCTATTCTAGTAAAAGGTAAATCACTCTCTATTTGAGCCCAAACTCCATATCTATCATAAACATTAGCAATCTTTTTTAATTTAATATTTAAATAATCTTCAAGTTTAAAATATATAACTAAAGAATAAAATTTATTATATCCTCCCTCGTCAAATATTTTATCTAATTCTTTTTTAATATATTCTCTAGGAATATCTTTTAAATAATTTCCATGTTTAGATAAAAAAGTTATAATTTCAAAACTCAAATTAAAGTCTAAAGTACAACAAAGTCTTATAGCTCTAATTATTCTAGTTTTATCTTCAGTAAGTCTCTTTTCAGTATCCCCTACTACTTTAATAACTTTAGCATCTAAATCACCTTTACTATTTAATGCATCAACTAATTTACCTCCACTATCTATAGCTAAAGTATTAATAGTAAAATCTCTTCTTTCTAAATCCTCTTTTAAAGTTCTTGCATATTCTAGTTTAGTTGGCTTATTATTTTTATACTTAAGTTCCTTTCTATAAGATGTAATATCATATGAATATCCATCTCTATCTAAATGATAACTAAAATACTTATCATAAGATTTTCCAGTAGTTTTAAATATTTCTTTAATTTCATCAATATTTGCATTAGTACAAATGTCAATATCATGAGAGTCTATTCCAAGTAAATAGTCTCTAACATATCCACCTACTATATAAGCTTCATAACCATTATTTTTTAATTTTTCAACAACACTATTATTCATATATCAATAATATCACAACGATAAAAAAAAGTCATTAAAAAAAGCCCAAATGGGCTTCATAAATTAATTTAAAGCGTCTTTTAATTTACTTCCAGCTTTAAATCCAGCAACAACTTTTGCAGGAATCTTAATTGACTTCTTAGTTAAAGGATTAATTCCTTCTCTAGCAGCTCTTTTCTTAGCTGAGAAAGTTCCAAATCCAACTAATGCAACTTTTCCTTCTTTTTTAAGACCAGTTGTGATTCCTTCAATTGTAGCATCTAATGCTCTTGTAGCATCAGCTTTAGTTAATCCAGCTTTTGCAGCAATGAATTCTACTAATTCAGTTTTACTCATCGTAAATTACCTCCCATATTATTAAGCATCGCCTACATATACAATGCTTATACACTAATTGTAGCATAACTACCTAAAATTGCAAGTAATTATGCACTATTTTTACAAAATATTCATATTTATAAGTAAATCTCTTTATTCACTTTTATCTTTCTTTTTTATATACTTACATTTTGGATAATTAGAACATGCTGTAAATTTTCCGAACCTTCCATGTCTTATTGATAATTTATTACCACACTCTGGACACTCTTCATCTAATAAAACAGGCTCTTCTTCTTTAATATATTTGCATTTAGGATAATTGGAACATGCTGTAAATTCTCCATATTTTCCTTTTCTTATTACTAAAGGACTATTGCATTTAGGACACATTTCTCCTGTTTCACGAGGTTCTTCTTTTTCTTCTTTTTGTATATATTTACATTCAGGATAATTAGAACATGCTGTAAATTCTCCATATTTTCCTTTTCTTATTACTAAAGGACTATTACATTTAGGACACATTTCTCCAGTTTCACGAGGTTCATCTTTTTCCATTTCTTTGAATGCAGTATTTAATAATGGTTCAAAATCCTTATAAAATTTATCTATTATTTCATACCAAACCATCTTACCTAAAGCAACTTCATCAAGTTCTTCTTCCATATTAGCAGTATAATTAACATTAATTATAGATGAAAAGAATTCTTGTAATTTATCAGTTACTTTAATACCAGTTTCAGTTGGATAGAATTTTTTATCTTTAATAGTGACATATTTTCTTTCTTTTAATACACTTATTATTTTAGCATATGTACTTGGTCTTCCAATTCCTAATTTTTCCATTTCAGCTATCAACTTAGCCTCTGTAAATCTAGATTTAGGTTCAGTAAAATGTTGTATCTTTTTAATATCACTACACACTATTACTTTAGATTTATAATTTTTAAAATCAGGTAATATAACATCTTCACTCTCTTCAAAGTCTTTATATACTTTTAAATAACCATCAAAAACGCATATTTGTCCATTAACTCTAAACATATATTCATGATTTTCTAAATCAACTGCAGTAGTTTCAACTTTAGCATCAGCCATTAATGAACTAAGAGTTCTAATATATATTAAATTATATAATTTAAACTCTTCTGGAGTTAAATACTTTTTAATAGATTCTGGAGTTCTATTAATACTAGTAGGTCTAATAGCTTCATGAGCATCCTGAACATTTTCAGTTTTCTTACTGCTTTTAGCATATCCTACATAATTTTCTCCATAATTAGATTTAATATATTTTTTAGTATCATTAACAAATAAATCAGATAGTCTAATAGAATCAGTTCTCATATAAGAAATCAAACCAACAGTTTCACTTCCAATATTAACTCCTTCATATAACTTTTGAGCAATCATCATAGTTTTAGAAGCAGGATATCCAAGTCTATTAGAAGCCATTTGTGTCAAAGTACTAGTAGTAAATGGTAACTTACTAGGTTTATTTTTAAGTTTAGTATCTACAGCATCAATATTAAATGCATTAGATAGTTTAGATAAAATTTCATCAGCCTCAACAGAAGACTTAATCTCAATATCTTTTCCTCTATATTTTTTTAGTTCTGCCTTAAAATCTTTAAAATCAGCTTCAATAGTATAATATTCTTCTGGTACGAAAGAATCAATTTCTCTTTCTCTATCTACAATTAATTTTAATGCAACACTTTGTACTCTACCAGCACTCTTACCATCAGTTTTAGTTTGCATTAGTCTACTTAATCTAAAACCAATTATTCTATCTAATATTCTTCTAGATTCCTGACTATGAACAAGTTCCATATCAATACTTCTTGGTTTCTTAAATGCTTCTTTAATCGCAGGCTCAGTAATTTCATTAAAAACTACTCTACCATAATTATTATTCAAATTTAATGCTTCTTTTAAATGCCAACTAATAGCCTCTCCCTCACGATCAGGGTCGGTTGCTAAAATAACATTATCAGCATCTTTAGCCTCTTTTTTTAATTCATTAACAAGTTTGCTTTTACCCTTCATTAAAACATAATTAGGTTTAAAATGATCTTCTAAATCAACTCCAAGGCCAAACTTCCCAGTAGTTGCTAAATCTCTAATATGACCTTTAGAAGATAATACTTTATAATCTTTACCTAAATATTTTTCAATAGTTTTACTTTTACTAGGGCTTTCTACAATAACAAGATTTTTCATATTTCTCCTTTTATTAATATTATCTTTCCCTCTAAATAATATTATACATTAAAAAAAAATTTGTCAAGAAATTAAAAATCAAGATGCATAAATTGCATCTTGGTTCAACTATTCAATATTAAGTTTTCCATCAATATAATCAACTTTAATATGAGTATTTTGTTTAATCTCATTATTAATAAGTTTACGTGCTATCAATGTTTCAAGTTTATTATTTACAAGTCGCTTAAGAGGTCTTGCTCCATAATAAGGATCATATCCATTATCAATAAAATAATCTTTAGCAGATTCACTTAATTCAATTTTAACATTCATATCAGTTAATCTTTCTTCAATTTCACTAATAATCTTATCTAAAATTTCTCTTAAATTATCTTTAGAAAGTTTATCAAACACAATAATCTCATCAAGTCTATTTAGAAATTCTGGTCTAAAATATTTATTTAATTCACCTTTAACTTTATCTTCTTCATTATCTATAACATATTCGCTTCCAACATTAGAAGTCATAATAATAATTGTATTTTTAAAGTTAACAGTTCTTCCATTTGAATCAGTAAGTCTTCCTTCATCAAGTATTTGTAATAGCAAGTTAAGTACATCAGGATGAGCTTTCTCAATTTCATCAAAAAGTACTATTGAATAAGGGTTTCTTCTAACTTTTTCAGTTAATTGACCTCCTTCTTCATATCCAACATATCCAGGAGCCGCACCTATTAATCTTGATACAGAATATTTTTCCATATATTCACTCATATCAATTCTTACCATATGATGTTCATCATCAAAAAGTTCATAAGCAAGGCTTCTAGCAACCTCAGTTTTACCTACACCAGTAGGTCCTAAAAACATAAATGAACCAATTGGTCTATTAGGATCTTTAATACCACTTCTAGATCTTAAAATCGCATCACTAACAAGTTTTAAAGCCTTATCTTGTCCTTTAACACGTTTCCTTAAGTTATCTTCAAGATATAATATTTTATCCTTTTCACTACTCATAAGTTTAGTAATTGGAATATTAGTCCATTTACTAATTACGTTAGCTATATCTTCACTAGTTACAGTATCAGATAAAATTCCTTCTTTTTCTTCTTGAGATAATTCTTTAAGCTTTTGTTGTAATTTAGGAAGAACACCATTCTTAATTCTAGCTGCTGTTTCTAAATCATAATTATTTTTAGCTTCTTCAAACTCAAAAGTATACTTAGAAATATCAGATTTAACTTTCTTAATTTCTTCATTAATAGCTTTTTCTTCTTTCCATTTAGAACTAAGTTCTTGTTCTTTTCCTTTTAATGTATAAAGTTCATTATCAATTTTTTCAAGTCTTTTAATAGATAACTCATCTTTTTCTTTCTTTAATGCTTCTTTTTCTACTTGTAAAGTTAATATTTTTCTTGTTATTTCATCAAGAGAAGTTGGTACACTATCCATTTGAACTCTAATAGTAGCACATGCTTCATCAACTAAATCAATTGCTTTATCTGGTAAAAATCTATCTGTAATATATCTATTTGATAATGTTGCTGCACTAACTAAAGCTTTATCTTGTATAGTAACTCCATGATAAATTTCAAATCTTTCTTTAAGACCACGAAGTATTGTTATTGTATCTTCAACAGTTGGTTCACTAATAGTTACTTTTTGAAATCTACGTTCTAAAGCACCATCTTTTTCAATATACATTCTATATTCATTTAATGTAGTAGCACCTATTACATGAATTTCACCACGAGCAAGCATTGGTTTCAAAATATTACCAGTATCCATAGCTCCATCAACTGCTCCAGTACCAACAATTAAGTGAATTTCATCAATAAACATTATTAAATTTCCTTCACTCTTTTTAACCTCATCAAGTACTTTTTTAAGTCTTTCTTCAAATTCACCTCTATATTTAGCACCAGCTATTAAAGATGCCATATTAAGTTCCCAAACAGTTTTATTTTTTAAACTTTCAGGTACATCACCCTTAACAATTCTTTGAGCAAGCCCTTCTACAATTGCAGTTTTACCTACTCCTGGTTCACCAATAAGAACTGGATTATTTTTAGTCTTTCTAGATAAAATCCTAGTTATACTACGAATTTCTTCATCACGTCCAATAATAGGATCAATCTTATGATTTTTAACATCTTCATTTATATTACGACCATATTTTTCTAATACATTTTCATTTTCTTCATTATTCATATTAAACATATTTTTCCCTCCTTATTTACAAAATATATTATACTACGAAATTAGCACTTGTCAATATAGAGTGCTAATTTAAACTATTAAAAAATGTAGAATTGCTTCTACATTAATTATACACAGCTATAAAATGCATACTGTTAGTAATTTCTATAATATCATTTGGATAATATATTTTACTATCAGCTGTATTATACCAATATTTAAAGTTAACTTTATTAATTGGTTCTTTTAATTTATAATAAGAGCCTTCTACGTTCAAATATTTTTTCTTATCACTTAAATCATCATCACTTGTACTAACCATCCATAATCTTTCACCAGATGAATTTTTTATCGGTTGCAATAACATATTATCATTTAATTGATTAACCAATAAATATCTTCTTAAATCAGATAAACTTAAATAATTTGATAAAACCTTTCCTTCTTCAACTCTTAATCCCTTAAACATATAATATGGCATAATATCCTTAAAATCATCATAAGTATATAAATCATTTAGCTTATTTGTTCTATCTTTCCATTTAATATTACCTTCAAATCCATATAGATTAGATAAAATAACCATTCCATCAGTTGTTAATATATCATTTGCAAAAATATTATAGTACCTTGTAGATACAACATGATAATATTTTACATCTTCATATACAATTTCTATATTTTCTACTTTAACATAAGAAATATTATAATCATCATCTATTTTAGCAACATAAACTCCAACTTTAAAATTTTCAGTATCATTTACAGAAACGTATCTATTTAAATCTTTCAAAAATACTCCATGTTCACCAAAAACTTTTAAAATTGTACCATCAGAAAAAGTTATTTTCTTATAATTAGAAGTTTTATTTTCTTTTTCAATCCAAATAGGATATTCATATGTATATGCTCCAGTTTCATAATTCCAAACTAATAATAAATCATCATATCCAACATCTTCAATATTTTTTGCTGTACCATCATAAAGTAATACCTTTGTTCCTTCTATCAAACAACCACCAGCGGCATATGCTCTGATTGTAACATCTCCAGTTATTTTATTTATTACAATAACGCCAGTTGAAGAATTATATGTGTAATCACTGTCTGAAGATAATGTAGTATCATTCATACTTATCGTAACAGAAGACGGAAGAGAATAGTATGAAGAAGTAGTATTTAATTGCAACGTAGTTGTAAAACTATGATTAACCATCGCTGTTGTAGTTGTAGTTGTAACATCATCATGTTTTAAATTAGAAAGACTATATGTAATTGTATATTTCCATTTTAAAGAAGTTGTACTTGACATACTACAATAACCATTATCAGTAGTTGCAGAATCACAATAACTTTCACCTATATTTCCAGCTTCATCAACACCATAAACTTTAGCATAATAATTTCCTTCGCTCATATTTGATAATGAATAAGTAGTAAGTGCAGATTTAGTTTGATATGTATTTGATTCACCAGTATCAGAATTATACAAAATAATATAATAATTTGTAATTGAAGAACCATCGCTATCAATTCTATCCCATGATATTACAGCATCGCCTTCAACAGTATCATTCTCAGGTATACTTATCTTTACATTACCAACTTCTGGAATTTCCTTATCACTAGCTATAATATCTTTATCAACAGCAAGAGTTAACTCACCTACATTAACACTATTAATACCAGGACTTGATAAAGTAATAATCGTAGTAGTTTCATAGCTCAAAAAGGAACTATTTACAGAAGCCATTGTACACATTTCATACTCTTGAGTACTATTAGCAGGAACACTAAAAGTTCCCAAAGATCTGCCACTATTATTAACTAAAACAACACCATCATTACTTGATCTTAAATTAAATTTTCTATCATATGCATAAGTATTAATAACAGAAACAGTAAAACAAGCAATTGTATTTTCACCCTGAATATTTCCAGTTTTAGGATCAATACTAGCAATAATATTACCACTATTATCAAAACTATAATTAGCATTACCACTAATTTCAATTACATTTTCTAAATTAGTAGAATTAACAGATATTTTTACCTTAAATATCTTACTCTCTCCAGGAGATAATATCTCTCCAGAATTTACTTCATTTCCAGTAGAAGAATCAGAAATAACAGTAGAAATACTAGCATCAGTTGTATCACTATTAATATTAAATGGAAAACCAGTAAAAACATAATCATATACAGTATCATTTTTAACTTCAACTAAATATACTGCCTCATAATTTTCACTACTACCACTTACATTAAAAGTTAAATTTAACTCATCAACACTTGGTTCAGTATAACTACTTAAATTATTACATTCGCTTGTTAAAATAGTGGCGCTAACTATTTCAAGTTTACCTTGTTTCTTTAAAGTTAAATCACCACTAAAACTTAAATTTTGATTATATAAAGCAAAACCAGTACTCATAAAAATAATAATAAGAACAACCAAAAAACCAACTATATTATATTTATTAAATATTTTCATTTTTTACCTTTCTTTTTTCTAAAAGAACTCTTTTTTAAATCATATCTCCATGCCATATTATCATTAATTAATACGAATGTAGCACATCCATCTTTAGAAACATAATTTATAGGTTTTCTAACCTCACCATGAGCATCAATTAATTCATCAAAAGAAGTAACATTTATAACATTCAACTTACTTGTATTTGGTAATACACTTGTATTAACTATAATATTATCATAAGTTTTAAGTATCTTATTTAATGTTTTATTATATTTATTTGAACCCTTTAATTTATTATAAAGCATATAAATTGAAAATGATAACAGACAAACAAATACAATAACACAAAAATATCCAATATATTTAATTATTGTATACAAAACAGGCATTTGTTGAATAGTTTTACTTATTAAAATGCCACTATTATTTAATTCATTAGTTTCAATTGGAACTTCAATTGTTAAAGATGTTAATGGAATATTTAATTCAACTTCACTTTCTTTATTTATTTTTCTATCAATTAAATCACTCTCAATATTATTCTCAATAACAAGAGAAACATTTAAAAGTCCATCAAAAGAAACACCATATTGACTTTTAAAATTATTAAGCAAATCATTATATAATTGATAATCCACTTTAACTTCAACATTTATTTCATTTTTTTTGGTTTTCTCATAATTTTTAGTAACTTTTTCAGTTAAAAGATAATCTTTTGACCAATAATACTTTTCACTATTACTTTTATTAGCACTTGCAGTACCTTTTACATAATATGTATAATTTCCACTTATATCATCATCAACTTCAAAAACATAATTATAATCTATTAATACATAGTCTATTAAACTTGTAATATATGTACCATTCTTTTCTAAATATGGAGTTTCAAAAAAAGAATTTTTTTTCAAATAAACTTTATAATCAACACTACTTTTTTCATTATATCCAACAACAATTTCTTTGTTTATATTATGACTCAATTTTATAAGAAAAAAACTTAGAAATGCAAAAACTAGCATTGCTAAGACAACAACTATTGATAATTTTTTCTTTATCCATTTCCATATCCTTTTCATAATATTCACTCTATCCTTCAAACATCTCCCGTAAAATCACAGTTGGATACCCTATATACTTAACTATATATTTAACTTTTCCATGTACTTTATCTTCACTAATTAATTCACTATCTGGATTTTCATTATTATCACCTTTTGTTTTAAAGTATATTTTATTGCCTACTTTTGAAATATCAATAACTCTATGTGTTACTACAATATTTTCATATTCAAAAACTAAAATATCCCCTTCTTCAATATTAGAAGCATCCTCTTTTTCATATATAATAGCATCTCCCCTATAATATACAGGGTTCATTGAATCAGATGCAATAGCAATCATATGAAATCTTCCAATACCAGAAACCAACAAAAATGTAGTCAAAACAAACACAAAAACCGGAAATAATAAAATTAAATTCTTATTTTTTGCTAAATCCTGCTTTTCACTATATTTTATCATTTTCTTATATTTTAAATATAAAAAATATGGAAGTATAACACCTAAAACAGAAGAAATATAATTTCCAAGATTTGGAATAATTGGTACAAAAAACCAAAAAATTTCCAATGTTTCAGATAATATTAATGTAGGAACTAAACTAACATTATATGTTACATAAGTAAACAAACTATTTCTTGCAACAGAACTACAAAATTCCATACAAACAAATATAAATATTTGTTCAGTTCCATTTAAATTATAATAATTTATACTCAAAAACAAATCATATAAAATATATATCAAAGTAATAAAAATTAAAGGTTTTATTTTACCATTTGATTTTTTACATACTATATATCTTATAGTTTCCATACAAAAAGTAAATATAAAAGCAGGAAAAACATTATTAAATATTCCCCTTAAAGAATGGGAATATATACTTTTTGAAAATCCAGTAAAAAAGCCAAAAATATATAAAACAATAACATATAAAAAGCAATATATAATAGCATATTTAATTCCTAATTTTTTAAAATAGCAATTATCCCTAGGAAAACCACTTTTAAAAAGAATCACAAGTAGTAATATAATCCAAATAATCATTTGAATATAGCTTAAGTATTTAGAAGATTTAAATGGAAGAACAACAAATAAAAGGCTTAGCAATAAATAAATGAATATTAATGCCTCATATATGTATATATTACTTTTATTATGTTTCATACTTAATTTTCCCTTTTTATACTATGCTTTTTGTAAATAATCTAAACTTGCAGAAAGATTCAAAGTAACATCAGAAGTTGTTGGTAATTTAGTTGGATCTTCTGGAATAACATATTCAATTTTAACTTTTACTGTTTTAGTAGATCCAGCAGTTAAGTCTAGACTTAAATTAGAAGTTGTAGCACTATATGTAGTTCCATCATAAGTCAAGGTATAATTAATATAATTTTTTTGCTCACTAGTTAAATCAGACAAAGTAATACTCTTTAAAACTGCATCAAAAGTTCCAGCATTTTCAACATCAACGCTAAATTCATAGAATTGACCAGGATTTAAAGTAACACTATATGTCATAGATGTAACATTTAAAGATGTATCACTAGCAGCAACACTTCCAGTAGATTCAGCATAAGTATTTTCTTTAAATTGAACTTTCCAACTTGCTTGTTTAGCAACAGCAGTACCATTAATATTAAGTGTTTGAGCAAATACAGCAAAACCTACAGACATAGTAATAAAAACTGCTAACAACAAAACAATTGTTATAGTAGAAGTATTTAAATATTTTTTCATTTGGTAATTTCACCTCCTCATAAATCACATAAGAATTAAGCATACCAAAAACTTTATCCTTACATTTAAAAGACTATCACATTTTACATCAAATATCAACAAAAAATTCATGAATTTAATTATATTATGTACTACTTTATAAATAATATGTTCTTAAATATTGTTTTTTCAAAAGATATAAAACCATATCAACAAAAATAGCAAAATAAAAGAAATAATAAATATCTCATCAAACATTATTATTTCTTTAGATAAATTAATTGCGGCAGTTCTATTTTTTAATTTTTTAGAAATATAATAAATATTATAATCAAGTTGACCATTGATTAAAGACTTTTCCATATCAGTAATATCTTTAACTTGGTCTATTGCTGTTAACAGTGTTTGTTCTTCTACTTCTCTTTGCTCTTTATAAAAGTCTTTAGCTCTCATATTTAATTCATCAACTTATTTAAATCTACTACCAATAGGATTTTTAATTTGCCCCATCGTAAAATAAGTATTATCAAGTTGTTTCAATGAATTAATTTTTCTATCAATTTCACCTTTTTCATAATAAAAAAGTAATAGTCCAATAACTATCACCATAAATATTATAAATATTAACCATTTCCACAACGGCATTTTATCACCTCTTTCTGCAATAGAAAAATCAGTTATATTTCAAACTAATCTCTTTAATAAATTGTAATTTGTCGAGATATCAACACATAAATAAAATAGGTGCAATTTAGATTCTTTAAAATTACACCTATTTAATATCAACTTATTTATTTTTCTCTTTTATATAATCGCAAATAATATTTACTACCTTCTCATT
>CAZBAZ010000016.1:0-21571 GCA_964490375.1 uncultured Clostridium sp. | reverse complement strand
CCACTAGATTGCCTATATGGTTATTTTCTACTCCCCACTAGATTATCTAGAGCCAAACTTTTCATCACAATACGTATAATCACTTAATAAAGTTTCAAGTTTTTGGCTTAAATTCTTACATTCTACTTTTTCTCTTACACATTTCATTTTTTCAGCCTGTGCTAATTCCACCTGCATCGATGTATCGCCATCTATCAACCTCATATATTTTTTCTCCATTCATTTTATATAATTTTATTTATTTTTTTATAAGCAATTAATGTATTCTTAACAAGCATTGCTACAGTCATTGGTCCAACTCCACCAGGAACTGGTGTTAAATAAGAACATTTTTCACTCACATTTGGATTAACATCACCATAAAGTTTACCATCTTCACGACTAATTCCAACATCAACTATAACACTACCCTCTTTTACCATATCTTTATCAATTAAATATTTTTGTCCAGTAGCAACAATTAATATATCAGCCTGACTTGTAAAATGTGATAAATTTTTAGTTTTAGAATGACACACAGTAACAGTAGCATCTCTTTTTAAGCATTCAATCATTAAAGGTTTACCTACTAAATTACTTCTTCCAACTACAACAACATGTTTACCAGTTAAAGATATATTATAATAATCTAATAATTCTAATATACCCTTAGGAGTACAAGGAATTAACCCATCTTCATCAAAATACATTTTTGAAACAGAAGTTTCTGTTAAACCATCAACATCTTTTAAAGGACTAATAGTATTAATAATCTTTTTAGAATCAAAACCTTCGGGTATAGGTAATTGTAATATAATACCACTAACATTTTCATCTTCATTTAACTCTTTAATCTTATTAATAACAACCTTCTCTTTTACAACATCAGCATAATCAAAATGTAAAAGACTCATTCCAACATATTCACAAGCTTTCTTTTTATTTTTTATATATACTTCACTAGCTGCATTATATCCAATAGTTATAACAGCTAATATAGGAGTCTTAAAACATGATTCAACCTCATCCTTAATTTCATCTTTTATTTTAGAACTAAGTTCTTTACCATTCATTATCTCCACGAATTATTCACCTTCTTCTTGAGTAGAATCACTTTCAACATATTGATTAACAAATCTAATACTTAACATTTTTTGTTCATTTAAAGGTTTATCATTACTATCAACTTTAACATTAGCTATACTATCAACTACATCCATACCGTGAATAACTTTACCAAAAGCAGCATAATTTCCATCTAAATAAGTAGAGTCCTTTTGAACAATAAAGAATTGACTAGAACCAGAATTTAATGTTTCACTAGTTTCAGGATCACTTCCTCTTCTAGCTAAAGAAACAACACCTCTTGTATGTGATAACTCATTCTTAAATCCATTAGCTTCAAATTCCCCTTTAACAGTTGGATAACTTCCACCCATTCCAGTACCAAGAGGATCACCAGTTTGAATCATAAAGTCTTTTATAACCCTATGAAATATTAAATTATCATAGAACTTTTCACTAACTAACTTTTTAAAATTCTTAACAGTTTCAGGTGCAATATCAGGATATAATTCAATAATAATTATTCCATAATTTTCAACCTCTATTTTTACTAAATTAGTTTCTTCCTCACTCTCAACATATCTAACATTTTCAATCTCATATATTGGTTTTTCACCAGTTTCATCTAAAATATAATTTAGAGTATATTTTTCACTACATCCACCTAACATAAACATAGAAAAGAAACAAGCTAATGCTCTAGATATTTTTTTCATATAATCACTTCCCTTTTCTTTAAATATTTTAACATATCAATAAATAATTGTCATTAAATTTGACTATTAATTCTATCAATGTTATATTATACCTGTATTTATAAGGAGTCAAAATGTTCAAAGAATTAAATAAAGATGAACTTAAAACTTTTACTTCATATAAGCCAAACAACAATGCAGAAAGTAAACTATATATAAAAGAAGATATTATCTTAAAATTACTTTTACATGACTTAAATACAAAAGATAGAAGAAATACAATATTAACACTAAATGAATTAAATTATAAATCAATACCAACTCATATAGAACCAATAAAATATAAAAGTAGAATTGGCTACATATCAACATTTTATAAAACACATCAAACACTAGATAAATTCATATATGATAAATCATTTTCTATTGAAGAAAGAAAAAAATTAATAAATTTAATAGCAAAATCATTTGAATACTTAAGACTTAAAGAATTCTTATATAAAGATATTCATTATGAAAACTTCATTTATGATGGACAAGATTTAAAAATAGTGGATTTAGATTCAGGAATATTTAAGTCAAATATAAATAAAAAAGAATACCAAGAATTTGAAAAAAATATGATTCAAATTAATAATAGACTTTCAAGATTATATTTACAAATTATGTTTGGAAACTATACTGATAGACTTCTTTATAGCAATTCAAATAAGTTCACTGAATCACAAAAAGAATACTTACTACATGCAAATGATAGATTAGATGGAATATATAATCCAGAATCAGAAATAAATTCATTTGATAAAGAAAATATAAGAAAATTATTAAATTTAAAATAGAGATTACTCATCTCTATTTTTTATGATTCATGATAATTAGATACATATAAATCTTCTTCATCATCTTCTTTATTATTTAATTCTTTAGTTATTATTTCAGGTAAATCATTTTTAGAAGAAAGACCAAAATAATCTAAAAAGTCATCTGTTGTTTTATAAAGACTTGGTTTACCTATACTATTATCTTTACCACATACTTTAATAAAGCCACGAGCAAGTAATCTTCTAATGATTTGTGTAGAATTAACTCCTCTAATTTCATCAATTTTAAGTCTTGTAACTGGTTCATTATAAGCAATAACAGCAAGTACTTCTAAAGCAGCATTAGTTAAAGTATTTGACTTATTATCACTAACTAATTTTTCATAATATTCTTTATGTTCTTCTTTAGTAGTTAACTTAAATGCATTTCCTAAATAAGAAATCCTAAGCCCTCTATCTTCACTTTCATAATCTTTTTTTAATTCAATTAATAATTGTTTAACATCATCATTATTAACACTTAATATACTAGCCATCTCCTCAATAGTAGTTCCCTCATCACCTACTATAAACAATATTCCTTCAAGTACAGCTTTTAAATTCATTTTAATCAACTCTTTCTATATAAATATCCGAAAAATTATTATCTTGTTTTATGTTGATTTCCCTACTTTTAACCATCTCAAGTACTGATAAAAAAGTAACAACTACGTATGGTTTACTAAAATCATCAAAAAGTTCAACAAAATTAACCCTTTTATTCACTCTTAATATATCTCTTATTTTAACAATTCTTTCTTTTACAGACAACTCTTTTCTAGCAATCTTTGTATTTTTGGGTTTATTAAATTCTTGCCTTTCTAATAACTTTTGAAAAGCATCTAATAAATCATATACATCAACACTACCATCATTTTCTAACTTTTTTAATGAATAATTTTTTAATGATTCAGGAGCTTTAGTATAATAAGATGATCTATTTTTTTCTAAATCTCTAAATACATTAGTACTTTCTTTATATTTTTGATATTCTACAAGTCTTTTTTTAAGTACCACTTCAGCATCTTCAACTTCTTCATCATCATCTTTTTCTTCACTCTTAGGTAATAACTTTTTACTCTTCATTTCAATAAGCTCACTAGCCATAACTAAATATTCACTAGTAATATCTAAATTCATATCAGTCATGCTTTTAATATAATTTAAGTATTGATTTGTTATTTCAGAGATTTCTATATCAAAAATTTCCATCTTAGATTTTTTTATAAGATGAAGTAATAAATCAAGTGGCCCTTCAAAATCTCCTATTAACAACTTATCCATTATTTACATTCCCAACCTTTTAGTTTTTCTTTATTTTTAATTATAGTAATTATTGTACCCTTTTCATATAAAGGATTGAATTCTCGAGGATAATTACTTAAATCAATACTATATTCTAAACTAACATCATTATATTTACTTGCAATATTATATTTAGTAATATTCATATATTCATTTTTTATTTCTTCTTGTGTACCTAATATAATAGCATTATCTTGTAATTTTTCATACCCCTTACTTACACTATATTTAGTTAATGAATTATTTACAAATTCATAAGTATTAGTATATTTTAAATTAATAAATTCATTATTAATCTGATATGTACATACTAATTTAGATGTAGATTTCTTTTCAGAATCACTATATATTTTAACTAATGCATAAAAAACATCATTATATTCGCTTTCATCAATACTTAATTTATAAGTACTTACACTATCCTTATCAATAACACTTTCACTATCAAATAATTCTTTATATAATATTTCCTTATTAGAATTATATAGTTCTAAATATATTTCTTCATCTTTTACATCACTATATTTCACACTAGACAAATAATTAAATGAAATATATTTACCACTATCATTTTTTCTAAAATTATAAAATTTAATATCTTTTAAATTAATATATGAACTAGGTTCACCTACTTTAATATAACCATCAACTAAATTAAATCCATTATCATTATTAGTTATATTATTATCGCTATTTTTATCATTATCATTATTAAAAAGTGGAAATAACTTTTCTTGATAAAAATTAGCTATATCATTAAAAAAATAACTTACTAATGCAAGAATAACAATTAAAATAAATATTATTGCATTATTTGTTTTTTTAGTAGTTGTGTTTATTTCAGTAACAATTTGTTTATTTTCAGATGGAACGATAATTTGGTTGTTATTATCAGTTTTATTTTCAGCATTATTAAGTAATAAATCATTAGCGTTTAATTCTAATGAACTAAATTCATTATTAGAATTCGTTTGTTTAACATCATGAGTAACAGATTCTATAGGAGCGGTTTGTTGAGTAGATGCTGATTGAACAGGAGTCGCAGGTACAGCTTGTTGAACAGGAGTCGCAGGTACAGCTTGTTGAACAGGAGTCGCAGGTACAGCTTGTTGAACAGGAGTCGCTAGTTGTACTGGTTGTACTGGAGCAGCAGATGTTACTGGTTGTGCAGAAACCACAGGCGTAGTTTGTTGAACAGGTGCTGGTTGTGTAGACGCCACAGTTAAAGTTTGTTGAACAGGAACTGAAGGGGTAATAGATTGTACAGGGGTAGTAGGAATAATAGATTGAGTAGGATTTAAATCTAATGTCTCTAAAACTGGTTGATTATTATCCACTTGATTATTATTTTGACTTACCTCACTATTCATATTATCACCTTATCCTTTTTATTTTTCTATATGAAATTATATCAAAAAAAGAACAAAAAGTATATATTCTTTTAGTTCCTAATCTCTAACTCTAAATAATAAAGAAATAATAAATGCACTTACAATTGCAACACTAATTCCAGCAGAAGCATTAACAAATATTCCTTTAAAAAGTCCAATAAATCCATATTTTAAATAACCTTCACTTGCTCCACTTACAAGTAAATACCCAAAATTCATAATTGGAACACTAGCACCAGCATGAAAGGTTTCAAGTATCCAATCATACAAACCAAATCCACTTAATATACACCCAACTATAACAAGTATAGTATTCATATGTCCAGGAGTAAATTTAGTTTTTTCAAGAACAATCTGTGATATTGCACAAACTAGCCCACAGAATAAAAATGAAAGAATATAATTCATTATAAAACCTCCAAACTAATAGCATGACTAATACTTGGTATAGGAACACCTAAATTAGAACTTACAACTGAATGTAAAGAACCAGTTCCAATCAGTAATATTTTTTTATATTTCTTGGTCTTTAATATATAATCAAAAAATATAAATGGTAAACATACAGGACCACTAGCACCTGCATACACATTATCTTCAGAATAAAAAATACTACCTGAATCTAAAACATTTTTAATATCATTTTTAGTTTTCTTTTTATAATAAGATTTCATTAATTTCAAACCATATATTCCAAGATCACCAGTTAAAATTAAATCATAATAACTAGTTTCTCTGCCAGTTTCTTTTAAATGCTTATGAAGAGTTAAAGCACAAGAAGGAGCCATTGCAGCTCCCATATCATTTGCATCTTTATGATTTGTTTGAACCACATAACCTATAGTTGCACTTTCAACTTTTAAATTTGATTTTCGATTTGAAAGCAAGACACTAACACTTCCACTTGCAGTACATGTATTAACTCTTTTTCTAATAGCACCATATTCAACTGGAAATCTAAATTGTTTCTCACTAACCAAATTATGAGAAGATGAAGAAACTATTACATTGCTTTGATTGTTTTCAATAAACATAGATGCAATTATCATTCCCTCAACAAAAGAAGCACAAGCAGAATATATACCTAATGTTGGAAAATTAAATAAAGAAGAAGCCAAAGTTGAAGCTAAAATTTGATTTTGTAAGTCACCACTAATTATTAAATCAATATCTTTTTTTACTATATTTTCTTTATTTAATAAACCCTTTATAGTTAACTCTTGATACTTACTCTCACATAATTCAATTGATTTACACTTTAAATAATACTCATCAATACACTTATCACACAAATCTTTAACTAATGGACTATATTTAGTAGATGATAGTAATGAATAAGAATTATTAATATAAACATTATTAAATTTATATGTCATGATAACACTCCATTAATATATCCGAAAATTATTCCAAAAATTACCCCATACAAAATAATACTGCCAGTTAATTTAAATATATTAGCACCTATTCCTTTTACAAATCCTTCACTTCTAGCATCCATAGCACTACTAGTCATAGTATTAGCAAATCCAGTAGATGGCACTATTAAACCACACTTACATATGCTAAGTACTTTATCAAATATGCCAAAACCAGTAAGTATAGAACCAATAACTACAAAAAAACAAAAAGTTAACAAATAAGCATCACTCACATTAGTATTAAATTGCGAAGTACATATATGAGTTATTATCTCTCCTAAAAATCCAATTAGACCACCACTCATAAAGGCAACAAATACATTTTTAAATATATTATCTTTAGGACAAGTATTTTTTATCAAATCATCATACTCTTTATTATTCATTAAATTCACCAATAATATTTTTTCCATTATATTAAAAATAATGCATAAAATAATACTTTTCAAATAATAAAACTTATGCTATACTTTATTTACGGCCCATTGGTGAAATGGTTAACACATCGCCCTCTCAAGGCGACATTCATGGGTTCAAATCCCATATGGGTCACCAATAAAATCAACAAAATCCCTTAAAATAAGGGATTTTTTATTGCAATAAAAAAAATATCATAAAGATAATTCTTCACTATAAGTAAATCCTCTATTCTTAAACATATCAATAATAGAATCTAAAATATCAGAAATATTAAATATATTATTTCTAAGTAAAACTTCTTTTACCTTAATTTCAATATTTTCTAAGGGACACATCTTTTCATTAAATAACAAAGTAATATTATCACATATATCTTTATAATTTTCTAAACTAATTTTTTCATTATAACGTACTATCACATTAGCAATAAATCTTTTATAAAATATAGATGACAAAATAGTAAATAATTTTTCTTTCTTTTTAGAATCTCTTTTTAACTTAATAAGATTCTTTTTATAATTATTTTTTTCTTCACTACTAAGACTTTCATACTCTATTATATAGATAGAAGAATGATTTTCTATTTCATTGTTTATACTATATATTTCATCTTCAAGTTCAGCTTGTTCAATTATAATTGATTTTATATATAACTCATAATCATTTTCCATAAGTATTGTACCTCACATGCCCATTATAGCATAAAACTCTTTATAAAATAATTAAAAAAATGTATAATAATACTAGGTGATTAATATGTGGAAAAGTATTGTAATATTTACTTGTAAATTCATTAATAAAGCAAGTAAAATTATGGGACATGAAGGAAGTGTTATTGGAGGACACTATGCTAGAAAATTAGATGAAAATATATTAAGTAAAATTAAATTACCTAAATATGTAATTGGAATAACTGGTTCTAGTGGTAAAAGTTCAAGTACAGAATTAATGTATAATATACTAACTAAAAATGGATATAAAGTTGTATACAATAAAGAAGGAAGTAATACAATAAATGGTATTACAGCTTTAGTTCTAAATAATAGTTCTCTATCAGGTAAATTAAAAGCAGATGTACTATTAATGGAACTAGATGAACAATTTATGAAATATGTTTTTAAATACATTACACCTACTCACTTAATGATTACTAATATTACAAGAGATCAGCCACCAAGAAACTCTCATCCAGAAAAAATATATAATGCTATTAAAAATGCTATTCCTTATGGAACACATTTAATTCTAAATGCAGATGATCCATTCGTAAATAGACTTAGAATAAATCATAAAGGAGAAATAACTACATATGGACTTGATAAAAATGATTATAGTAGAAAATCTAATATAAACAATTTAGATGCAGCATATTGCCCAATATGTCATAGAAAATTAGAATATGAATATTATCACTATGGTCATATAGGAAAATATAATTGTCCTAAATATGATTTTAAAAGAGGAAAAGTCAATTACGAAGCAAATAATATTGATATAGATAATAAATTAATTAAAATAAATGATAAAGAAGTTCACTTACCATCAAACTTTTTATATACAGCCTACTTTGTAACTGGATGCTATGCATTATCAAAAACAATTGGCTTAAATGATGATGATATTTTAAAAGTAATTAATGATGAAAATACTAAAACTAAAAGATTAGAAATATATAACTTTGATAATAGAAAATGGCAAATGTTAGTTAGTAAAAATGAAAATAATTTAAGTTACAAACAGTCATTAGATTATATACTTCATCAAAAATGTGATAAAACCATAATACTAGGATTTGATTCTTCAAGTAGAAGATATAAAGAAAACGATATATCATGGATATGGGATATAGATTTTGAATCACTAAATGATTCATCTATAAAAAATATAATCTTAATTGGTAAATTTTGTTATGACATGAAACTTAGAATGGAATATGCAGGTATTAATAAAGATAAATTAATACTTGTAGAAAATTTAGATAATTTAAGTAAAACTATAAAAGAAAAAACAACTGGTAAAATATTTTCAATGGTATGTTTTGATAAAGAAATACAGCTTAAAAAAATCATAAAGGAGGAAAATAATGATTAATATATTGCATTTATATTATGACCTATTAAATCTTTATGGAGAAAATGCTAATACAAGATGTTTAGTTCATAATTTAGAATTAAATAACATTAAAGTACATGTAGATTTAAAAAGTATAAATGATAAAATAGACTTAAGTAAATATGATATTATTTATATAGGACAAGGTTCAGAAGATAACTTAGAATTAGCAAGAACTGATATATTAAATAGAAAAGAAGAATTTAAAAGATATATTGAATCAAATAAATTATTATTATTAACAGGAAATTCAATGGATTTATTTGGAAGTTATATTGAGGTAAATAATGAAAAGTTAGAAACATTAAATATATTTGATTACTATACTAAATTATCAAATTCATTTAATTTTAAAAATGCTTCTACAGATAGAATTGTTGGAGAAATAACTTGTAAAACTACACTAATAAAGAATAATATAATTGGATTTCAAAATAGATGTGATCAAAACTTTAATATAAAAGATTCTCTTTTTACAATAGATGAAAAATATTCAAATGATGGAACAAATAATCAAGAAGGATTCACATACAAAAATGTATATGCAACACACATAATCGGACCACTATTAATTAGAAATCCATATCTAACAGATTATCTATTAAATAAAGTTTGTAATTCTAAAAAAATTAAATATAAAAGTCTAGACGTAACCGCAAAAGAAGCATATAAAAAATACTTAGAAAATTTTAACTAAGTATTTTTTATTTTATTATACTTTGAATAGTACTTTTAACTTTAGTAATAAAAGTATTAGTACCAATTTTTTCTCCATATTTAACAATTGTTTCTATATCTTCTAATGAATTTTCCAATATATCTTTATCTAAATTAATTGTATTTTTCTTAACAAGAACAACTATTGTTGAACCTCCAAATTCAAAATAACCTTTTTCTTCACCTTTTTTATAAATATAAGTTTCATGATTATTATGAATCTTTCCAATTACTAAAGCACCAATTTCAACTTGAATAACTTTACCAAAATTATTAGTATTTAAAATAGTATATTCTCTATCATTCATAGTATAAAAATTATAATGATTTAATGATATTGGTTGTACTGTATGTAATACTCCTTTAATATGATGATTTAATCCTTTACTTCCACTATCAATATAACAATACCTATGATAATTATCAGTAGAAAGTCTAAATACTAAAGCATATCCACCAGCATATTCTTTCATAATATTATCATCAACTAAAGTATCAATATTATAATATGAATTTTTAATATTTAAAGTTAAATCATCACTTATTTTATAAGCGGTTAATTTGCCATCACATGGACTAATAAAAGAAAATTTACTAGCACTAATAGGTCTTTTATAACTAATAACTTTTCTTGTAAAAAAATCATTATATGACTTATATTTCTTAACATCATATTCATATATATTTATATCATTTTTATGAATAAATCTTTTAATTCTATGTCTTGATAATATACTATTCATATAAACCGCTACTAAATTAGCAATAAATCTAGTAGTAAGCAACTTAAGAAATATTCTTCCAATAAAAGTATTATACAAAAAATTCAGAATCATTGAAGACTCTGTAATTATATTTTCTTTACTATTTCTTTCTCTAGCTATATATCTCATAAAAATTTATACACAGTAATAATTAATATTACTTCAATTACTCCTATTAAAATAAATCCAATCATAGTTTTTAAATTAGGCTTTTTTATCTTAAACTTAGTTATAAATAAAATACCAACTATAAACATAACAATACCATATAAAATAACAAATTTGCTTCCTAAAAATCTTCTAAAAATATATATAAATGGAAATATAAGCGCACTAGATGTTACAGGAAGACCAGTATATTCCTTAACAGGTGTTGAACTATTTCTAATTATTTCAAGAACATTAAAATATGCAAGTCTTATTAAAGCAGCAATTGGGAAAAATATAACTAAAGGATATAAATAACATTTATTTAATCCAAGATTATAACCTATAATTGTAGGAAGAACGCCAAAACAAACCAAATCAGATAAACTATCTAATTGTATTCCAAAATGCTTTTCTTCAACAGTTCTTTTCTTTTTAGTTCTAGCAACTCTACCATCAAACATATCGCAAAGTCCAGAAAACATCAAACAAATAATTGCTGGAAATAAATGTTTAGGATCTTTAATAGCAAAAAGTATTCCAAGGATTCCAGAAGAAAAACCTAAATAAGTTAATAAAACCGTATAATCATAAACACCTATCATACATTCACCTCACAAACATTATACCAATATTTCACATAAATTACAAACGATTAATGTATTTTATGCTTAATTTACTTAAATAATTCCTTTTAAGGTTACTATCTTTTAATATTTTTATTTTCTTCATCTGACTTTAAATTACTAGTAACATTATTTTCATAAGATAATGCTTTATTCATTTTATGTAAGATAATATAAGTTGGAACAATAAAATCAGTAGCGCAACCTAAAGCAAATAAACCAATTACTGATGCAACTGCTTCCCAATCAGTTGAAGATAAATTACTTTTTAATTTATTAATAGCATCATTTATAGTCTTCTTTTTATAAAATTCAAAGTAACTATCAAGAAACTCATTTGCTATATTTTTATAATTGACACCAGACTTATTTTTTATAATACACTCATCAACTCTACAATCTTCAGTTAAAGAATCGTTTTTAAGTGCCATAAAACACAATGATTTACTTATTCCATAAAAGACTTCATTTTTATATGCTTCATTAACAGAATTATATTTCTTTTTTATATTAGAAAATAAATTCAAAACATATTCATAAACATTTTTAAATTCAGTACTTTCTACAAGACATAATTCAGTAATAGCAAAATCATAATTACCACACAATACATCTTTAAATACATCAATACCCACTTCATCATCAAATCCTGAAAAATATGATAAAGTATGATTTAAAACACTATCTAAATCAGTATAAGTAAAATGATTTGATTTTAATATTTCAAATATATATTTCCTAATATATTCTTCTCTACTCTTCTTATCATAAATTTTATCATCCATTACATCAAATTGCATTTTATTTTTAGAAATATGCTTTGAAGTATCTTTAGAAAATTCATTTTCTTCATTCTTAACAATACTTTCTATACTTTGAAATCCAACAATTTCTTCAAATGTAAAATTAACTAAATCATCAAGAAATCCATCATCTTCATAATTAGCAATAGAATAATATTTATCTTTTGGAATTTGTACAAAAACTTTATCAATAAATTCTTCTAAATTATCTATTTTATAATGATTGAAAAAAGATAAAACATATACTTTTTCTCTGATAACATATTTTATAAGAATAGTTTCATCATAAGGATACGCATGATTCACATCAACTAAAAAGTTTTCTTTATTATTACTAGTTGATAAAGAATTTGTATGTTTACTTTCAGTTAGTAAAGACCTAAATAAATTAATATAATCGTTAAAATCATCAGAATTTTCTTTTAATTCTAACTCTTTATCAATATCAATTACAGAATTTTCCTTTTTATCACGTTTATCAAACATATTTTTTATTGGTTGATAAACAACAACATCTTCATATGTAGAAGAAACTAATTCATCAATATATTCACTTTCTTCAAATTCTGCAATAGAAGCATACTTCTCTCTAGGAATTTTCTTAAAAATAGCATCACAAAATTCATCAATATTATCAATATCATATTGTTTATAAAAAGATGCTATATATATTCTTTCCTTAATAGCATATTTAATACTTTCTATAAGATAATTATCAATTTCATTTTCTGCTTCAGTATAATCCATTATTAACCTCTTATTTAAATAATTTTTCTTTATTATATAATTATTTTATAATATCCTATCATCAAAAACAAGTATAAAAAATGAAACAAATCAAATAAAAACATTTCAGTCATTAATTGAAATGTTTAAATAAATAATTATCTAGAAAGACCACTTGTTTCTTCAGGTGCTTCCATTGTTTGCATACGAGCCTCAGTTTCTAAAATATAATTTTTTTGTTCACTAGACAACATAGATGGATCAAGTGATTCAAGTTCTTTTAATAACTCATATGTTGACATCTTATCAATATCAATATTATCCTGTTTAACCTCTTGAGAAATATCTATACTAGGGATTTCTTGAACCTCACTTATACTACTGAATTTATTAAGTGAAGATTCAATTTCTGGAGATAACATTTCTTTTTGATGTTTTTTTGCTTCAGAAATATAAATTTCATGGGCATAACCAAAATTATTAAATCTTTTTTCAGTTGAAACATATTCAACATTTCCTTTAAATACTTCATCCATAAAATGTGGATTACTACTTGCTAAATTCGAAGCAGAAATTTTGCAACTATAAATTGAATCACCATATTCATTTCCTTTAGTTCTTACCTCATTCGCAGCAGCATAAATTACATCAAAATCAAGATTCCATTTTCCTTCTCTATTACTTTTTTCTAAATCAAATAGTGCATTATCTAATGGAGTATTAGGACTTACATATGCATATGTTAATAAATCTACCCAAAATTCTTTATCTCTTTTTAATTCATCAGAAAAATAAAATGCACTTCCTACACCATCAGTATTACGTGCAAATGAAAACATAACTTCTCTATCATTTTTTAAATCTTCTCCAATATTTTGTCCACTAACAGTACGATCAAAATTTTCTAAAGCAAGTAAAGTTACAAATTTATCATTTCTCAATTCTTCACTTAAGCTATCATAATATTTGTATCCTAAATGTGGAAGACCACTATAAACAATACAAGCTAATTCTTTATTATTTGGATTGTTTTTTAATAATTCTTTTGCATAATTAACAAGTTGTTTCTCTTTAATTTCCTTTTCTTCATTATTTATATCATTTAATTCATCAAATAATTTAATAAAGCCTTCTTTTGTATATTCCATATTATCTATCACCTTAATTTCATTATACAATATCAAACAATCAAAAACAATTAAAAAATAGAGAAACAAATTCTCTATTTTACAACAATATTAACAATCTTATCAGGTACAACTATTTCTTTAACAATTTCATGACCTTCAATATATTTAATAACATTTTCTTGTTTTTTAGCTTCACTTAATAATTCATCACGTGAAAGCCCTCTTTGAACACTAATAGTACTTCTTAATTTACCATTAACACTACAAGCAATATTAACGGTATCATCAACTATTTTACTCTCATCATAAGTTAACCATTCACTTTCACAAATAGGTTTTCCTAAATTTAACATTTCATTTAGTTCTTCTGTAATATGTGGAGCTATTGGATTTAACAATGTTATTAATGCTTTATAATCTTTTCTAGATATACTTTCTTCTTTATCATATTGATTAGCAAGTATCATTAAAGCACTAACAGCAGTATTATAGTTCATAGTATCAATATCTTCAGTTACTTTTTTAATTGTTTTATTAATTATATTAATAAGAGAACTACTATACTCTTCACTATCATTTACTTTATCTTTTAATCTATAAACTTTATCAATAAATCTCTTACATCCCTTAAGACCATTTTCGTTCCATGCAGCATCTTTTTCATAGTCACCAATAAACATTTCATAAACTCTTAAAGCATCAGCACCATAAGCTTTTACCATATCATCAGGATTTACTACATTACCACGAGATTTACTCATTTTTTCATTATTATCTCCAAGAATCATTCCATGACTAATTCTAGTCCATATCATTTCTTTATTTGGAACAAGTCCAATATTATATAAGAATTGAACCCAAAATCTAGCATATAATAAATGTCTTGCAGTATGTTCCATTCCACCATTATACCAATCAACTCTACTCCAATATTTCATCGCATCCATTGAAGCAAATTCATGATCATTATGAGGATCCATAAATCTCAAGAAATACCAACTTGAACCAGCCCAGTTAGGCATTGTATCAGTTTCACGTTTAGCTTTTCCACCACATTTTGGACATTTACAATTAACCCAATCTTCAATTTTAGCAAGTGGACTCTCCCCATCCTCAGTTGGTTCATATTCTGCAATATTTGGAAGAACTAATGGTAAATCTTTTTCATCCATAGGTTGCCATCCACACTTTTCACAATATATCATTGGAATAGGTTCTCCCCAGAATCTTTGTCTTGAGAAAATCCAATCTCTCATTTTATAATTATTAACTTTACGAGCTATTTTTCTATTAACTAATTTTTCAGTGATAGCTTCTTTAGCCTCTTCTACTGTCATTCCAGTAAATTCTTCACTATTAATTAATTTATATCCTTTTCCAAGATAATCTTGTTTTTCAAAAGCACACTCATCAACACTTCTTCCATCAATAACTTGTAACATATCTAAATTATGAACTTTAGCATATTCAAAATCTCTTTGATCATGTGCTGGTACAGCCATAACAGCTCCAGTTCCATAACTACCTAAAACAAAATCACCTAAGAAAATTGGTACTTCTTTTCCATTAATTGGATTAATAGCTTTAATTCCTTCAATCAAACATCCAGTTTTTTCTTTATTTAATTCTGTTCTATCCATATTACTTTTAGAAGCAGTTTCTTCAATATATTTTTTAACTTCATCTTGATTTTTAATTCTGGGCATTAACTCTTTAATTAATTTTCCATCAGGAGCAATTACAAAGAAAGTAATACCATATACAGTTTCAATACAAGTAGTAAATACAGAGAATTTACCTCCACCTACTATATCAACATCTAATTCTACACCACTACTTTTGCCAATCCAATTAATTTGTCCTAATTTAACTTTATCAGCAAAATTAGTATTTTCAAGTCCAGTAAGTAAGTCTTCAGCATAATCACTCATTCTAAGCATCCATTGAGACTTTTCTTTTTGAGTAACAGCAGTTCCACATCTTTCACATACTCCACCAGAACTATCTTCATTAGATAAAACCGTTTTACAAGTAGGACACCAATTAACAGCTATAGTATCTTTATAAGCCATACCATGCTTATAGAATTGTAAAAATTGCCATTGAGTCCATTTATAATATTCTGGATCACTTGTAGCAAATTCTCTATCCCAATCAAATGAATAACCTAAACTCATCATTTGACCTTTAAATGTTTTAATATTTTCTTCTACAGCCTTAGATGGATGAATATGATTCTTAATAGCATATTGTTCAGCAGGACTACCAAAAGAATCAAATCCCATTGGATATAATACATTATACCCTTGCATTCTCTTAACTCTAGCCTTAGCATCTTGAGCTGTATAACTTCTAACATGTCCTACATGAAGTCCATTACCACTAGGATAAGGAAATTCTACTAAAATATAATAATGCTTATCTCCTCCATTATTAACTGCTTTAAAAGTTTTATGATCTAACCAATATTTTTGCCATTTTTCTTCGATTTCTTTACAGTTGTACATTTTTTATCACCCTCCATTGTCTTTAATTTTCTACCAACTATTTCATATAATGAATATATCATAACCATAATGACTACAAACCCTACTCCAACCTTTAATAATAACCCATCAACATGAATAATTATTGTACTAGAAAAGGCTATAATAAATGAATTAATTAATGCCAAATAAGTTTTTATTTTTTTAAAACCAACCTTTTCAACATCAATATTATATCTATTCACAAATAAAACAATTTCATCATTCTTTTTAAGTTTAGAATAGTTTTTTTTTCTTTTATTAATAAATACTATATAAATAATAAATACTAGTAAATACAGAAAGAAAAAATCATAAATAACCCATAATATATCCATACATTCCTCCAAAAATAAAAACTTTATAACTTAAGGATGAGATATTCCCACGGTACCACCTTAATTCATAAAGTTTTATGCATCTTAATTTATTGTTAACGCCAATGTACGATTATTCTATAGAAAACAAGTTCAATATCAATTTATATTAGTTTCCACCAACCACTAATTCTCTATTGATAAATAAGATATTTACTACTTTTTCTGTCAACAAATATGTTTGTATTATACTACAACTCAGCAATATATTCAAGCAACTTAATAAACATTTTTATAAATACTGGTTCAAGTCCCTCTTTCTTTAATTTTCTAATAGCAATTCTCTTAGCTTTAATATTACTATCACTAAATAATATATCAGCTAATTTAATCTTAATTTCAGTATCAACTTTCAAGTCACTAATAATACCATCCAAATCTTCATTAATAACCCTAGAAGAATCAATTTCAATATCTTTTCCTTTACAAAATATAAGTACCTTATCAGTCAATTTAACATTCTTAAATTCAACTATAAAATCATTTTCAACAGAATGACTTTCAAAAGGAATATTTATTTCATTAACAAAAACTTGTACTCCATTAGTAGGCTTAGTATTTCTAAAATTAATTATGTAATTTCTTGTTTCAGGAACACAACTAGCATCATATCCTTCAACTGGTTCTAAAGAAACAGAAAAATCATTTTCTTTATAATAATAATTTATTTCAGTCGTAAAAGATTCACCTTGTTTATAATGTAAAGTATATCCATCATCTTCATATAACTTATATGTATTACTTCTACCTGGGAAAATGTCAATTTGTAATGTTTTAGGACTAGAAGTATCATTTAAATTATCATCATCAAGTACAGCCATCGGTATTATAGCACCAGTTTTAGCAAATACAGGATAATCTTCATCTTTATAAAAAGTAACATATCTTTTACCACCCATAAACTTTTTACCTGTCTTAAAATCATACCAAACTCCATTAGGTAAAAATATTCTATGAACAACTCTATCCATAACCTCATTTTTAGGAGTAACTATTGGACAAACAAATAACTCTGTTCCAAAATAATATTCATTTTTATAAAGTGGTTCATCATAAGTTTCAGGATATTTATAATATAAAGGTTGAATTAATGGTGAACCAATTGAAGAATACTTTTTAGCTTCAGCATATAAATATGGTATCAATCTATGTCTTAAATTTAAATAATATTTAACAATTGTTTCAGTTTTAATATCCCATTTCCATGGTTCTCTTTTATAATACTTTCCACCTTCACTAGTTATTCTTAAAATTGGACTATAAGTACCAAGTTGAATATATCTCATATAAAGTTCAGCATCTTCAACCCCACCTTTAAAGCCACCAATATCATGACTCCACCAAGAAACACCAATATTTGATGCAGTTGAATTATAAAAAGGTAAATACTTAATAGTCTTCCAATTAATATATGTATTACCACTATATAACACAGAATATCTATGAGGACATATTCCATAATTACGACTCATAAGTAAATTCCTTTTAGCAGCATTATTATTAAAATTATTAAACAAATAATATGCCATAACAGAATTTCTTAATCTATCACTTAAATTATTATCATCCATCCATAACATATCAACACCTTGATTTAAAAATGGATTAATAATTCCCTTTAAAAAGCCATCTATAAATTTCGAATTATAAACATTAATAGGTATATTTTTATCAGTATCTTGATCATATATTTTAATAAATTCACTATGATTAGGTTCTTCAATACTAAGAACACCATCAGTTCTAATATTACAACCTAAATAAATATTATTATCATGCAAATACTTACTCATAGCATTAGAATCAGGAAAAATACTTTTATCAAATGAAAAACTCAAATCAGAAAACTTATTTTTATTTCTTGCATACTTATTTAATAATAATATAGACATAGGTATTTCATTTCTTTTAAAATTTTCTACAAGGGACTTTATTCCTTCTTCATTATATTCTTCATTCTTAGCCCACCATACTCCAAGAGCATATCTAGGAATTAGTGGTGGTAATGATGTTAAATTAAAATAATCTCTTAATCCAATACCAAAATTACCATTATATATAAATAAATATGTATCTATAACATCTGAATTAGGTAACGTAACATTACCATTATCATCAAGTATAGGAGTCATAGAATCATCAAATGTAGCAAATCCATCTAAAGAAAATAATCCTTTTTCAAGTAAAGGTGGATTCTTCATATAATCTAAACTATAGCTTGTTCCACCAAAATTTCTAACTTCAGGATGGTTAAAATACCACTCTTTTTCACTTTCAGGTATTCTTACCTTTAAATATCTATCAGGAACCAATTTATCACCAGTAAAAGGTTTTTCCTTTTGATATTCTAATATAAATTTAGAGCTCTTAATAACAATATTTTGATTATCTTCAGTAACAGTTACTTTTGGTTCACCAAAAGATCTATTAAATGCAAATAAAGTAGGATAATCATTAAATACTCCTTTTAAATTATATTCAAAACGAATTAAAGAATCAGATAATATACTAATCCTATAATAATTACCCCTAAATACACAAGATGTAGGTGTTTTACCTTTATTAACATCTATATGAAAATGACTACCTAAATCATACATTATATGTCACTCCTTATCATTATTGTTGTTGTTTTAATTTTACCATCCAATTATTATATATTTCACAGTTAGCACTTGTAGGAGGAGGACAAGCTTTCTCCATTTTAACTATCATTGGAATTTTAAATATTCTACCAAAAGCTACACAAGTACCTGATTGAAGAGTCTTTTGTTTCTCGACTACATCTTCACTCATATTAGGGACACTCTTAGCAATATATTCTAAATCAGCAGGATGATTTATTTTAAATATCAAGAAATTAGCACATTGACTAATAACATTTTCATTCAAATCAGTAGGTCTTTGAGTAATAATATCCATTATTAAACCATATTTACGACCCTCTTTAGCAATTCTTTCAAATATATTATATCCAAGTAATTTTTTATCATCATTCTCTATAACATATCTATGAGCTTCTTCTAAAATCATATGAATTGGAAAAGAAGCTCTATTTTCTAAACCTCTTGTATATTTCATAAACATACGTCCAAATATTTTAACAATAGTTCTAGCAAATCTATCATCAACATCTTCTAAATTAAAATTAACAATTTGACTCTTCTTATTACCATTAATTTGTATTCTCTTAATATATTCATCAATTGTAATATATCTATCAGAAGAAAAGAATTGACTATTTGTTCTAGAAGCTAAATCATGAAGTTTAACTTTTAAACTCATCGCACTATCATACATAGCTTCATTAAGCAAATATCTTTCACTATATAAAGTAAAGTTTAAAGCAACTTCTAAATCATGAAGAGAATAACAAACTCCACTAGAAGTATAATTCCATTTTCTATCTTCTTGTATAAATTGTTGAATATAATCAGATATTATTTTACGTTCAGCAAATCTTCCTTCACTATCTATATCAAAACAATTTCTAAATTTACGAGTAAATCCAATACCAGGTACTTCAGTATCTAAAGATATTTCTTGAGTATTAGTTTCACTCAATATTTCAAATATTTGATCTCTTATTTTAGAAGATGTTTGATTTGTATACATAATTGATATTATTGCTTTAGCTAAAATATGGTTTTTAAAATCCTTCGCTTCATTATCTTCACGAGCAAACATTTTAACATAAGTAAGCATAGTTTCAATCATAGCAATCTGAGAGAAACTAGTTGCTTCCAATAAATTTAATATATCATCTAATTCTAATAAACAAACCGGTATATTAAGTTTTTCATATGGTTTATTCATATTAGTAGTTATTACTTTAAATGAATAGTATGGATTATTTTTATTAATATCTTTAAAAGCATTTATATATTCACCATAAGAATCAAATATAAATAGATTAGCTTTATAAGGTATTATTTGAGATTTAGGAAATATATTTTGTATTATTCTACATATACCATAAGTTTTACCACTACCAGTATTACCAAATATAGCAGTATGATTAGAAAATAATTCATCTATACTTACATTAAGAGGAAAATCATTATATAAAGGACTAACACCTAATTGAATTGATCTCTCAGCATTACCAGTTAATATATGTAACTCTTGATCATTAATAATTCTTAATTTAGCATTCATACTTGGTTTTTTAATTAATCCACCTATAAAATCATTCTCAGTTAATTCACCTAAAAAAGTAATTTTAATAGTATCTTCAAGAATAGAATCTATCTCTCCTAAAATCTTCTTGTTATCATCTTCAAATATAACATGCATATTTATTAAATCACTAATCTCACTATCTTTATTTATTTTAACAATAGCGCTATTTTTATTAATAGTTATAATATTTCCTAGCATACAAAAAACTCTACCTTTCTATTCTATATTTTATTTTACCAAATATTATTTAAAAAATAAAGTCATTAAAAAAGATTCAGTGAAAAAGAGTAAATATTCTTCGCAAAGAAATTTGATATAATTACTAC
>CAZBAZ010000015.1:0-24311 GCA_964490375.1 uncultured Clostridium sp. | reverse complement strand
GCACGGCTTTACACTTTTTTATTCAAAATTCCAGTTTCTACTTGAAATTCAGGCTATTTAATTAAAATATTCATTATTTCTAGTCCTACTTTGATACTATCATGCCTAATTACATCATTTTCTATCTTTATAAATGATTTTTTTATATTAGTGATTTTTATATTTTCTTCATCAATTTTGACTAAATCTTTTTGTTCTAACGTTTCATATTTTTTTTGAACTTTTTTACTTATTTTTTCACTATTAGTTATTACTATATCTATTTTTCTTTTTCCTAAATAACTATTTAATAATTTTATGTGATCACTTGCAGTAAAATTATCAGTTTCTCCAGGCTGTGTCATTATATTGCAAACATAAATTATTTTAGCATTACATTCATCTATTGCTTCAATTACTTCTTTACATAATAGATTAGGAATTATACTTGTATAAATACTCCCCATACTTAAAATAATAGCATCACTTTCTTTAATTTTTTTTATAACTTCTACATTTACTTTTGGTGTTTCCTTATAATAAACTTTTTCTATCTTTTTTTCTGATAACGTTATGTTATGTTCTCCTTCAACAATGCTTCCATCTTCCATTTTTCCCATTAATGTAACATTATCGTCTGTAAGTGGAAGTACAGTTCCTTTTAGGTTTAAAATTTTACTTATTTGTTTAATACCATTTGACATGTTTCCAGTTATATCACTTAATGCTGTTAACATTATATTCCCAATCGTATGTCCTTCTAATTCATTTTTTGATTTAAATCTATAATTTACTAGTTCGCCCACTATATCTTCTGTTTCTGATAATGAAATTAGTACTCTTCTAATATCTCCCATTGCAGGTATGTTAAAAGCTTTTCTAAGTTTTCCTGTGCTTCTTCCATCATCACATACACTAACAACAGCGGTTATATCAAATGGAAACTTTTTAAGTCCTCCTAGTAATACTGATTGTCCAGTTCCTCCACCTAATACAACTATTTTATTTTTCATTTGTTCCCCCTAACAAAATATGCATAATATTCTTCATAGCATATATTTTCACTATGAATAATTGCAGCAGCGCTTGTACCTACATATCTTAGTCTCCAAGTTGAAGCATTAAACCCAGTTAAATCTGTTTTATCTTCTGGAAATCTAAATATAAATCCATATTTATAAGCATTTTCTTTAAGCCATTGATATTCCGGGCTTTCTTTTGGATTATCTAATACTTTATTATATGGCATTAAATCAAATGATAGACCTGTTTGATATTCAGAATGTCCTGGTCTTGCAACTATTTTATCTGTTTCACTCATTCCCATACTACTTGTATAGATATCATAAATGTCTTTTTGTTCTTGATAACTTCTGTATCCATCACTTACCACAAATGTATATCCATTTTCTCTTCCATCTTCAATTAATGATATAATTGGTTCGAGTATACTATTGCTTATTTTTTTACCAGTGTATGCGTATTTGGATGGGACATCAACTAAATCATCAGGAATATAGTCTTCTTTTAAACCATATAGTCTATTAACAAGCATTAGTTCTTCCTCATCTGTATTTGTTTCTCTTTCTTCATCAAACCAATCAACATTAGCCTCTGTATTAATGATAGAAACAATCTTTGTATTTTCTGTCTTTTTATTTTTTGATTTATATTCTAAATATTGATTTAAATTATTAAATATAAAATATTTTTCTTTTATGAATTCAACTATGTTCTTATCATACTTCATAGTTAATAACTCATCTATTTGTGAATCATTTAATTTATCTTTTATTTCTTTTATTTCCGATTCTGAATAATTTATTTGAGTTAATTTATAGTCATATGTTTTTTTATAGTTAATCTTTTTTATAGTTGACACACTAAAAACAACTATTCCAATTATAATAACTAGTAATATTGCTATAAAAGTAAAAAATCTAACATAATTAAACTTTCTTATAACCATCATATTCACCACATATATTATACTATATTTATTAATTGTTTAATAGGTGTAATATTTTAAATATTTTTTTAAAGCATTTATATTATGGCTTATTTATGATAAAATTATTTTAATATAATGAAAGGTGGTAAAGATGGATACTGTAGTTGGTGATGATACTTTTGATTACACTATTGATGACTCGTATAATGATTATAACTATGATGATGCTTTACATGGAGATTATGGTTATAATGATTCATCATATGTACTAAATAGCCATGATTATGATGACAATATTTTTAGTGATGCTTTTATAGCATGGTTTTTAGCGCTTTTTTTAGTTATTGCTATTGTTGGTTTGTTAATGGGTGTATTTAAAATCATTTGTAACTGGAAGATATTTGCTAAAGCTGGACAAGAAGGATGGAAAGCAATTATTCCAATTTATAATACGTGGACTCTTTGTGAAATTGTAGGTTTAGAAGGTTGGTATTCTTTACTTCAATTAATTCCATGTATTGGATTTATTGTTGCATTAGTTCTTAAAATAGTACTTTCCATAAGGCTTTCTAAATGTTTTGGAAAGCAAGGACCATATGCTATTGGCCTTATACTCTTAAATTTAATATTTAGTGCGATACTTGCATTCGATAAGAGTGAATTTAGAAATTATTCTAGTGAACAGCAAGTTGCAAACTAAAACTAGTTATTCGTAACTAGTTTTAGTTTGTATTATTTTTCTTTTTTTGCTGGAACTATTTCTTCTTTATCAGGTTCAAATAAACTTTTTCTTACTTTTTCTTCTATTTCTTCATATAAAGCAGGATTATTTTTTAATACAAGTTTAACATTTTCTTTTCCTTGCCCAATCTTTTCACCTTTATAACTAAACCATGCACCACTTTTATCTATTATTCCAAGATTTGAAGCAACATCGATTACTTCACCTGTTCTTGAAATTCCTTCGCCATACATTATTTCAACTTCTGCTGTTTTGAATGGTGGTGCTACTTTATTCTTTACAACTTTTATAATTGTTTTGTTTCCAAGAACGTCTCCCCCTACTTTAATTTGCTCGCTTCTTCTAACGTCCATTCTAATTGTTGAATAAAATTTTAATGCTCTTCCTCCTGGGGTAGTTTCAGGATTTCCAAACATAACTCCTACTTTTTCTCTTAATTGATTTATAAAGATACAAATAGTATTTGTTTTATTAATTACACCGCTTAATTTTCTTAATGCTTGAGACATTAGTCTTGCTTGAAGTCCTACATGAGAGTCTCCCATTTCACCTTCTATTTCAGCTTGTGGTACCAATGCTGCAACTGAATCTATTACAATAATACTCATTGCTTCACTTCTGACAAGTGCTTCTACAATTTCTAGTGCTTGCTCTCCAGTATCAGGTTGACTTAATAATAATTCATCAGTATCTACGCCTAATTTTTTAGCATATACTGGATCTAATGCATGTTCTGCATCTATAAATGCTGCTTTTCCACCATTTTTTTGAACTGATGCAATTGCATGTAATGCTATAGTTGTTTTACCACTTGATTCTGGGCCAAATATTTCAACGATTCTTCCTTTTGGATATCCACCTACGCCTAATGCTTGGTCTAATAAAATCGAACCACTAGATACTACATCTATATTTTTAATACCTTTTTCTCCTAATTTCATAATTGCGCCTTTGCCAAATTGTTTTTCAATATCAGCAAGGACTTGGTCTAATGTCTTGTCTTTTTTCATAAGTTTCTCCTTCATTAATTTAATTTTAAAACATTTAATTTTCTTTGTCAACATCTTTTTACAAACTTTTGTTTGTGTATAATTTAATTATTATTTTTATCTTCTTTTGAAAATCAAATTATGTACAAAAATATAGTTAAAATATTTATTTTTAATACTTTTTTATATTGTGATAATTGTTTTTTAATATAATTAAAAAAATAGCATTTTATTGCTATTTTGTTGTATCTGCTAAATATTTTTTATTTTTTGTAAAATATTGCACACCGCTTAATACTGATAATATAGTTGCTATCATAATAATAACTCTTGCTGGATAAACATTTATTAAAGAAAAAGGTAAATCATAGAAGAATAATAACGTTATACCAACTAACATAAACGCTGTTTTAAACTTTCCTGCTTTTGATGCAGCTACTGCGCCATTTTTTTGTCCAGCTACCATTTTTATAGAATCAACTGCAATATCTCTTGATACGATTACAACGGGTATTATTGGACTAATATGTCCACTTGTTGCTAACAATATTAATACACCATTTACTAATATTTTATCAGCTATTGCATCCATTACTTTTCCTAAATCAGTTACCAAATTATATTTTCTAGCTAAATGGCCATCCAAATAGTCTGTGACTGATGCTATCATAAATATAACACCACATATCAAATATTTGCTGTCTATTATAAAATCAGCTGATATTTTTATTTCTGGAAAAGAAACTCCAATTTTATTTAATGGAAATACCATTAATATAAGTAAAAATATTGATAAAGCAATTCTACAAACAGTTATTTTATTAGGAACGTTCATAATTAAATTATACTCCTTTCACTTATATAATTATCATAATTTAACTCATTAACATCTTTATCAGTTATATATTTAACAATTATTATAACTAACATAATTAACACCACTATTGCAACTATATAAAGTATAGTATATTTAGTAGACTTGTCTTTCCTTTTTATTGTGTATGGTGAAACTATTTTATTTTCTTCATTTTTTAATTCTTTTAGGTTAATTTCTTTTGTTTGCTCCAATATATCTTCAATTGGTATTCTAGAAGTATATCCAAACATAAAATCATTAAATTTATCTATGATTTCATCTTCATCTAAATTTAAATATTTAGCATACTTTTTTATAGTTTCTTTTAAGAAAAAAACATCTTTAAAAGCATTAACATTTCCATCTTCTAGGTTGTCTAGTTGACTCTCTGTAATATTTAAATCTTTTATAACCTCTTCTTTTGAAATACCAATAGTTTCTCTAGCTAATTTAAAACTATCACCTATTTCTTTCATAAAACTCTCCTATAAATAAAAAAATAATTTTTAATAAGCCATGTTCTGTACCTATTTCTAGGTGGTAAACATTTATCTAAGAATTGTTTTCTTCCCTTACTCCTTTGTTATTCATTTGTAAGAGTTCCCCTACCAAATTTGGGTTTCTCACTCGTGGGGTTTACCTCGTTCCACAATTATTATTCCTAATAATCTCGTCTCTATGGCACTTTTATAGTTACTTTAATCAGTTCTTGATTATTTCACAGCCGTATATATTTCTATATCCTAAGGTTATTTTTTCCCTTAGCGCGAACATTTTCAATCATTTCAGATTGAGTGAGCATGGACTTTCCTCTACATAAGTTTATGCAGCGTTTACCTAAAAAATTATTCTTCTCCGTATACAACCTTTTCTAAGTCACTGATTCTCTTTAATAAATCAACATTAGTAACTCCTTTATTAGAGCCAGCTATATCTAAAGATGCTTTTAATTTTCTAACTTCAGCTCTTAGTTTGTCATTTTCATTTTCTAAAGTTTTTATTTCACTAATTAATTTCTTTGTAGAATTTTCAAAATAAACATAATCTTTAATAATATAGTCTAAGAATTGATCAACTTCTTGAGGTCTATATCCTCTAGCATCAATTTTAAACTCTTTATCTAGTATCTCTTTAGCAGTTAAAATTCTCTTATCTTCAAACATCTTTTTAGCCTCTCTTCCAGTCTAATTTTACGCTAAAATAAATTTTTTGTCAATAAAAGAAGCAAACCTCTATAGCTTGCTTCTATAATTCAAAATACATCTATTAATTAACTCGTCAAAATCCTTAAACTTAGTATTAATATTGTCTTTCTCTTTAATAGTGCACCTCCATATAAATCATAGCACTATTTTTTTACTACGTCATAGTTTTGACAAAATTAGACTATTTATTTAAATCGTCTTTAAAATATTCATAAATTGTATCTATTAGAGTACTATCAAATTTATTGATTTTAATATTATATGTTACACTTTCTTCAGTAGGATTTATTATTTCGTTAATTTTAGTATAATCTATATCAATTTCACTAAAACGTGATGAACTATAAGTAGTATTAAATGTTAAGTCTATATCATTTATTACATCAAAACTAGTATCATATAAATCATTATATGCTTTAATAAAATCAGATAATTTTATATTACATGTAGATTCGGTATCGCTTATATATTCAAATTCACAATAATTAACTACTTTTTTATATAAATTTATATCTAAATATTTATCATTTAAAAAATCATATGTTTTATTATCTTTATAAATTTTTTCCTCTTGTGAATCAGAGTAAAATACTTGATTATTATAAATAATAAATCCATCATGAGGAAGATTATCTCCAGAATATAATTCTAATTTATCTGAGGATTGATAATTTATATTTTCACTTTTATCTTTATATTTTTTAGTTACATCCAAACTATAGTTATCTTCTACATTATTTAATAATTCAATAATTTTTATTTTATTTGCCACTTTTTCTTCCAATTTATTATCATATCTTAATCTATTATTAGCTACAAATATTATAGCAATTACAAAAATTATTAATACAAAAATTAATCTAACATTATCAGTTATTTTAATGTTACTTATTTTTTCTTGTAAATTTTTAAATTGTTTTTTAAACTTTTTAAAGTCTTTTAGCATAATTTTTCACCCAAAAGATTCTCTTTTCTTTTTCCATTTATAAAATCACTAGCATTCATTTCTTTTTTGCCACTTGGTTTTAATCTAGTTATAATTATTTCACCATCAGAGCAAGAAACACCAATTCCATCTTTATAAATATTTATTATTTCACCTGGAATTCCTTTTTTATTTGATCCAATTTTACTAGAGCATATTTTTATTACTTCATTATTTAAAGTTGAGTATGCTACTGGAAAAGGATACATACCTCTAATTTGATTAAATACTTCTACTTTTGTTTTATTAAAGTCTATTTTTTCTTCTTCTCTTTTAATATTGTATGCAAAAGTTACTTCACTTTCATCTTGCTTTGTTCTTGTAATATTACATTTAAATATATTTGGTAATGTTTCTTTTAGTAAATCTCTTCCTAAAATACTTAATTTATCATGTATTGTTCCTACATTGTCAGTATCTTCTATTTTTATACTCTTTTGTGTTATTATATCCCCATCATCCATTCCAGGAGCCATATACATAATAGTTACTCCTGTTTCTTTATATCCATTAATAATTGCTCTATGTAATGGGCTTCCGCCTCTTAATTTTGGTAAAAGTGAAGCATGAACATTAATCGCTTTATATTTAGGCGTTTCAAGTAACTCAGTAGGTATAATCTGACCATAAGCACATGTTATGATTACATCAGGATTTTTGCTTAAAATATATTCAAAATCATTTCTTATTTTTTCTGGTTGAAATACTTCAATATTATTATTAATAGCTACTTGTTTAACTGGCGAAAATTTTAATTCATCATGATGTCTGCCAACATAACTATCTGGTTGTGTAACTACCATAATAACATTTGTATTTTCAATTAACATTTCTAATACAGGTACACTAAATTCAGGTGTTCCCATAAATACTACTTTTTTATCTTTCATACTTATTCCTTTCAATCACAAATATTATATTAAATATTAATACTAATATCAATTGTAACATTTTTTATTTCTAATTTATTTAACTCTTCTAGTGTTTTATATAACAACTCATTTTTCTTATATTTTATCATTATATTAAATCTATATTTATTTTTTAATTTTACAACACTTGATACGCTTGGACCTAATACTATATATGAATCATCTAATCTATTATCTATAAATTTCTTTATTTTTTTACTTTCTTCGCTTACTTTTTCAAATGATGTACTACTAATTAAAATATTGCAAATATAATAGTAAGGAGGATAACCTAATTTTTTTCTTATATTCATTTCATAATTAAAGAAGTAATCAAAATTATTTTTTAATACACTATTATAAACATAGTTTGTCTTATTATAAGTTTGTATTATAACTTTTCCTGGTATATTAAATCTTCCTACTCTTCCTGCTGTTTGACTTAACAATTCATATGTTCTTTCTCCACTTCTAAAATCAGGTATTGAAAGAAGTGAATCTGGATTTATTATTCCTACTAAACTTACATTTTCAAAATTTAATCCTTTTGATATCATTTGTGTACCAACTAATATATTATATTTACCACTTCTAAACTCATTTATAAGCTTCTCATGAGCATTTTTAGTACTAGTAGTATCTGCATCCATTCTAAGTACTTTTGTTTTATATTTTTCTTCTATTATACTCTGAAGTTTTTCTGTACCTAGACCTAAATCTTTTATAGCTTTTTCTTTACATTTTGGACATAATTGACTAGAAGATACTCTATAACCGCAATAATGGCATGAATAACTATTACTACTCTTATGATATATTAATGATATATCACAATTTGGACATTTATAAACATAACCACAATTAGTACAACTCAAAAATGTTGAATAACCTCTTCTATTTAATAAAAGAATAACTTGTTCCCTCTTACTTAAAGATGATTTTATTTCTTCATCTAATTTATCACTAATAATATAATTATGTTTTCTAGCTTCTATTTCCATATCAACTATTTCTATATTTGGTAGATTACCACTTATTCTAGATTTTAAATTTATTAAATGAAAAACTCCTTTTTTTCCTCTAGCATATTGTTCAAGTGATGGTGTTGCACTTCCTAAAACTACTTTTGCATTATTATATTCTGCTCTTTTAAATGCTATATCTATAGCATCATATTTAGGATTATTTTCTTGTTTATATGTTTGACTTTGACATTCATCAACTATAATTACTCCAATATCTTTAAGTGGAACAAATATTGCACTTCTTGCTCCCACTACAACATCAACATTTCCATTCATTATCTTTCTATATTCATCATATTTTTCACCTTCACTAAGTGAACTGTGGAATACAGCAACTCTACTCATAAAAACGTTTTTAAACCTTGATACAATTTGTGGCGTAAGAGATATTTCAGGTACTAAGCAAATAGCTTTTTTGCCATGCTCTAAAACATTTTTTATTAAATTAATATATACTTCTGTTTTTCCACTACCAGTTACTCCATATAATAAATACTTAGTATCATTAGAGTTTATTATTTCATTTAAACAATTATTTTGATCTTTTGTAAGGAATATTTCTTTTCTTTTTTCTTCTAAAAAAAATACTTCTCTATTAATTTCTTCTTTTCTTTCAATTACAACATTATTATTAATTAAGTTTTTTAATACTTGAGATGTTATTTCTTTTTTATTTACTTCTTTATCTTTTAAATAATTAATTATTTCTATTTCTTTTAGTTTTCTTTTATTATTATTTATATATTCTTCTATATTAATATTTTTATTTAAACTAATATATGTTTCATACTTTCTATTTATATTCGTTTTAACTGATGCTTTTAATGCTTTTGGTAACATAACTTGATAGCAAGATATTAAATTACACAGCAAAGAATTACTCATATATTTTCCTAATTTGAGTAATTCATCATTTAAATAAAAATCTTTTTCTTGTATTTTCAATATTTTTTTATATTCTAAAGTGTTATCTATATTATTATGTATTTTAAGTATGAATCCTTCTACTTCTTTTGTACCAAAATTAACTATTACTTTTTGTCCTACTTTTACATCACATTCTAATTCTTTTGGAATTAAATAATCAAATACTCTATTTAATGATTTTACTGAGTATTCAATTAATACACTTGCTAACATTATATTCCTCTTAAGAAAGGATTATTTTTTAATTCATGACCTACTGTAGTTGATTCTCCATGACCTGGATAGCAAACTACACTTTCAGGCATATACTTAAATATATTTAGACTATTAGCCATTTCATCTTCTAAATTTTCTTCTATATTTCCAATAGTCTCTTTAAAAACAAAATCACCTGTAAATAGTATATTATTATTATCAAAATAATAAGAAACACTATCACTAGAATGACCAAATGTTTCTATTTTTTTAAATTCAAATGTTCCAATTTGAAGTTTATCTTCTTTAGTTTTATAATCAACTAATATTGCATTTGGATATGAAGATTTTATATCATTTAAAGCTCCTACGTGATCAAAATGATAATGTGTTATTAAAATTCCCTTTACATTTAAGTTAAGTTTTTTTATTTCGGAAATAATAATATCACCATTATCTCCTGGATCTACTATTAAAGCATCTATATCATTATGAATAATATAGCAATTTTCTTCTAACATTCCTGTTACTATTGTAATTACTTTTATCATTTTAAATCTCCTTTCTCATCAAATATATTTAATAGTGAATCTAATCTATTAATTACTTTAAATCCACTTGATTCTAATTCTTTTGAAAATCTTATAGATATTCCACCATTCTTTTCCCATTCTCTTAAATTGCCTGAATAATCATCAACTAAAATTGCATCTTTACTATGGACAACTAGAGTTTTAGATATTTCTTTTGGTACCATAATTATACTTATATCTCTAAATTTGCTTCTTAAGTATTTTACTTTTACTACTCCTTCTTCTAATGAGTTAATATGTGTTAAAAAACTTATTTCAAATCTTTTACTATCCATTAATTTATTTATACATTCAATTGAATCATTTAAAATGTTTTCATCATTAACGATACTATTGAAATCAAATGTGGACATAAATACTCTTACTTGAGCGTTATCGGATACATCTGTTCCACTTTTCTCTAATGCTGCATATAATGGTGGAATTGTATCCATAACTACACCATCAAAATCAATATAAAGTCTTCTCATTTTATCACCCACTAACAATATAATATTTTATTATTCTTTTGTCAAATCATAATAATAGTAATTTAAAAGACACATGATTATTAAATAACCTATGTGCCTTTTTTATAATGCTTTTCCATCTAATGAGAAACTTTTTGTATCAGTTATTTCTACATCAACTATTTTACCAATTAATGATTTGCTTCCTTCGATATTAACTAGTTTCATATTTTCAGTGTATCCACATACTTTACTACTATCTTTTTCACTTAAACCAGTTACTAAACATTTAACAGTTTTTCCCATCATTTTCTTATTTGCTTCATTACTATACTTATTAACTACTTCATTTAATCTATGAAGTCTATCCATTTTTATTTCTTCACTTACAGTTTCTTTCATTAAAGCAGCTGGAGTATTTTCACGAGGACTAAATGCAAATGTAAAGGCTCCATCAAATTTACATTTATTTACAACGTCAAGTGTTTCTTTAAAATCCTCTTCTGTTTCTCCTGGAAATCCAACTATAATATCTGTTGTTATACTTGAACCTTTAACCTTAGAACGTATACTATCATATAATTTTAAATATTCTTCTTTTGTATATTTTCTATTCATTAATTTTAATATTTTATTGCTTCCTGATTGAAGTGGTAAATGAATATATGGCATTATATTATCATATTCAGCTATTACATCTATCATTTCTTCAGTGAAATCCCATGGATGTGATGTTACAAATCTAATTCTTTCTATTTTGGTTTGTGCGACATCTTTAAGTAAATTTGCTAAATTATAATTTTCATACAAATCTTTTCCATATGCATTTACATTTTGACCAAGTAGTGTTATTTCTTTATATCCTAATTCTTTTAGTTTTTTAACTTCTTCAATTATGCTTTCTTTTTTTCTACTTCTTTGTTTTCCTCTTGTATATGGAACTATACAATATGTACAGAACTTGTCGCATCCATATTGTATATCTATCCATGCAGAATAAATACTATCTCTAATAACTGGTATATTTTCAACTACATCTCCTTCATAGCTTAATACTTCTATTTGTTGTTTTCTTGTATCAATTTTATTTTTAATAATTGATAATAAATTATCTAAATTATGAGTACCACATACAAAATCAACATACTTATATTTATTTAATATTTCGTTTACTACAACTTCTTCTTGAGCCATACATCCACAAATACCAATAATTAAATTTGGATTTATAGTATCTTTAATATGTTTTAATACACCTAAAAAGCCAAATACTTTATCATGTGCATTTTCACGAATAGCACAAGTATTTAAAATAACCACATCAGATTCTTCAATTTCATCTGTATTTTCATAGCCTACGCTTTTTAACATACCTCTGATTTTCTCAGAATCATGTTCATTCATTTGGCAACCATAAGTTCTAACAAATGATTTCTTTCCCTTACCAAAATCAGTTAATTTAACATTATAATCTACATAATTAACTTCATTTTGATTTCTTTTTTTTGCATCTATCATATTAGGTGTTTTCATATTCATCAACTCCGGCGTTTATTATAGCATAAAAATAGAATATAAACAATTTATATTCTAATCTTTTTGCGATTCATATCTTAATGATAATTCTTTTAATATTATAAGAATTAAAAGAGTTACTATGTAAAAAATTAAATTAATGTTCATCAAATTTTTATACATTAAATATAGCAACGACAATGCAGCAAAAATAACCATATAATATATGTTTAATTTGTTGTTATTTAATTTTATATTTAAATATCCTATTAATGATATAATTAATAAATATGTAAATAGTAAATCTTTAAGTACAATCATCACATTATCTAAACCCACAAAAAATGCAAATATAATATAACTAATAAATTTTGAAATTGTTATAAGTGACATTGTAATAATAGTTCTATTAAAAGACCAGTTTATTTTTCCAAACCTTATTAACACTTCGCAACTATTATAGGTAATATCATATGTATAAATATAGATTGTGCAAAATATTATAAATAATATATTTATTATTTTATATATCAATGCTAAAATACCAATTTCATTTAATCCATGGTATCCAAAAATATTTAATAACGTTTTAAATTCAATAACTTCTGTAGAATCCACTTCATAATATAAGTTAAAGGAAAATACAATTAAAAAAATAAGTGCATATTTAATATATTTTTTATTTATGCTGTTTTTTATAATTATGTAGTTATATTTCATCGTCAACACCTCTTTTTGTATAAAAATTGAATATTGCAGCAGTTATAGTAATTAATATTGAAATATATAATAGTGTTATAATTATTTCAAAGAAGAAACTAGAATAATTTAATTTAATCAAATAACAAGCTGGATTTAATTTTATATTTGACAGGCTACTTATCATTTTATTACTTGGAGTAGCCATATAGCATAAATATGCTGTTAAAAAAGTTAATAAGATAGATGTTTTTTTATCTATAAATTTAAAAATCGCATAATTTAGTGCAGATATTGTAATATATATTGTAAAATTTCTTAGTATATAGAAAATAAAATAAATTATGTTATTAGTTTGAATTAATTCATTTAAATTTGAATTTGGTATCAATATCAAAATATTTAGTATCTGCATAATTATATACATTGACGAATTAATTATAATAGAAAATTTAATTATGTCTAAACTTGTGCTTTTTGAATTTATTTTTCTTATTCTATAAGAATAGTTAGAATCCAATCTGTTATGTAAATATATAAATGTTACAAAGAACATTATTAATATTATAAAAGAAAACCAGCCACCACCTGTTGCAGATATATAATTATTTAGTAACGAATCTCCTTGTATAATCGTATATTTTGATATTAAACAAGTTATTGAAATTGTAATAATCGATGTTAAAATTATAAATTTATCTTTAATTAAATATTTTAACATTTGTATTTCGTTTTTATTCTGTTTCATTTGATTCTTTTTTCTCAACTAACTTTCCATCATCCATATATAACTTAATGTCTGCTAAGGCTTCTATATCTTCTTTTATATGGCTAGACATAATAATCAATTTATCTTTTTCTTTTTCTTCTTCTAACACTTTTTTTATTTTATTAACGCTTTGTTCTTCAATTCCATTGAAAGGTTCATCTAATATCATTATTTTTGGTTCTTCCATTAATACCTGGGCTATACCAAGTTTTTGTTTCATACCTAAAGAATACTCTTTAAATGGTTTATCTTTTTCATCAAACAAGTTCACTTTTTTCAATGTTTCTAAAATTTCTTTATCTCCAATCTTATTTTGTATGGATGCTAATAACTTTAAATTTTCAAAGCCAGATAAATTTGGTAAAAAAGAGGGTTTCTCTATTAAAGCTCTTAAATCTTTGGGATAAGTATTATTGCTAGAATAATTAATCCCATCAAATAAAACTTCACCACTAGTCGGATAATAAAAGCCACATATTATTTTTAAAAGAACACTCTTGCCACTTCCATTTCTTCCACATAGGCCATATATTTTTCCCGACTCTAATTCCATGTTAATGTCATCTAACACTACATTATTTTTAAACTTTTTATTTATATTTTTAATAACAATTTTCATGTTATTCACCTCCACATTGCTCTAAAGCTATAATAGTTTTTTCTTTATTTTTATATGTCTTAAAAATAATTATTGATGAAATCATTGATAATGTAAAACATAATATTGTAAATAAAGACAATGATTTAACATTATGATATTTGTACATATCTAAAAAGTTAAAGTATTCATCTGCTCCATGTATATTAAAGATTTTTTCAAGAATCATTCCTGATATCACAAAGGTATTTATGAAACATAAAAAATAATATAGCAAAGAGCTTTCTAATAATGAAACTACATGATTCCTGTTATTTCTTATAAAAATCATTGATATATTTATATAGAAAATACTCACAAATACTAAATTAATTAAATAGCAAAATATAAATGTAACTGGATGACTTAGATAGTTTAAAGAAAAAGATGATACATTTAAATTCAAAGCGATTGAATAATCAAAATGACCTGATATCATGTAAGAAATAGCAAATATAAATATTATCACAATTGGCAGAAACAAAGCATAAATATAGCTGTCTTTAAATATTTTAATTATGTATTCTTTATATGATTCTCGTGTAATACAATTTTTTATTTGTATTGACCTAAACTTTTTATTTGCATTATAGCTCCCTAAAAACATTATCAAGGTTGGAGCTATTATCATAAAAATTAAAAAGGCATCTGTATCAATAATTTCATTCATTATTGTTAGTGTATCTAATGTATATGGTTCGAAGTTCTCGCTTCCTTTGCAATACTCTGCATATTCACCATTTGGTTCATCAAGTTCTAATATCATTTTACAAAAACTAACTGACAATTCGCTTAGAGCTAATTGATCTTTTTCATATTCTCTAATATACAATGATATTCCACTTACAAAAACAATTGTTATCATTAAACAAATAATTCCAATAAAATGTTTTTTTATAAATCTCATACTTCATCCTCCCAGTAAAAGCAAAAGAGAAATTATTTTAATAGTGATACCAAACGCCTGTATGACTTAATTTGTATACTGTAAAACTCGGATTTTTATAATACACAGTATATTTTCCTGGAACATTTACATCTGTTTCGTTTTTGGAATCATCATATTTTTTTGTTTGACCTTTACTATATTCTAACCATCTAGAATTTTTACTTCCACTAACTTTGTGGATTCTTACTTTAATATTGGTTTCTTCATTGTTGCCATATAATTTATATGTTTGTACATTTGTATACTTATGAGTCGGTGTTAAATTTGCTGTACGTTCAACCTCTGTCCCTAATGAAGTTTCTCCACCATATGATTTTATCGTCCATCCAACTATGCTATGTTGATCAGAAGCTTTTAAATCTACAACTGAACATAATACACACAAGGAAAATAGTATTCCAGTAACTGCTAAATATTTTTTCATAATTACCTCCAAAATAAATGTTTTACTTCTCTTTTGCAGATTTTATTTTATATCTTATTTTTTGTGAAATGTTTATTTTGTCATAAAATCATTATATTTTGTCATAATCATTATATACTATTTTTCTTAAATAAATTATATCAAAAAAAGAGAATTAAACTAGTCATTTAATTCCTTTAATTCGAATATTATATCTCTTATTTCTGTAGCTCTTTCAAAATCTAATTTTGCAGCTGATTCTCTCATTTCTATTTCTAGTTTTGATATCATATCTTTTATTTCTTTTTTAGAATATTTAACTTTTTCTTGTTTTTGTTCTTTTTCTTCATTTGTGATAGCTTCACTTATGGCTTTTATGATAGTTTTTGGAATAATATTATGTTCTTTATTATATAATTCTTGTATACTTCTTCTTCTGGCTGTTTCATCTATAGCTATTTTCATAGCATCACTAATATAATCAGCATACATTATAACATGTCCATTAGCATTTCTTGCGGCTCTACCAATTGTTTGAATAAGACTTCTTTCACTTCTTAAGAATCCTTGCTTATCAGCATCCATTATGCATATTAATGATACTTCTGGTATATCTAACCCTTCACGTAAAAGATTTATTCCAACTAAAATATCTATTTTTCCAAGACGAAGATTTCTTATTATATTAAGTCTTTCTAAAGTCTTTATTTCATTATGAAGGTATGTAACTTTATAGCCTAATTCTTTTAAATATGAAGTTAATTCTTCACTCATTCTAATAGTTAGTGTTGTAATTAAAACTCTTTCGTTATTTTCTATTCTCTTATTAATTTCTTCTAGAATATTATCTATTTGATTTTTAGTAGGTCTTACTTCAATTAATGGATCTAAAAGCCCAGTTGGTCTAATTATTTGTTCTACTGGTTTATCTACAAGTGAAAGTTCATAATCTCCAGGAGTCGCTGAAATATAAATTGTTTGATTTAGTTTTTCTTTAAATTCGTCAAATTTTAAAGGTCTATTATCCATTGCACTTGGAAGTCTAAAGCCATAATCTACTAATGTTTGTTTTCTCATATGGTCTCCATTGTACATTCCTCTAATTTGAGGAATTGTTACATGGCTTTCATCTATTACAAGAAGGAAATCATCTGGAAAAAAATCGATTAGTGTTGTTGGTGTTTCTCCTGCATCTCTTAGTGATAAATGTCTACTATAATTTTCTATACCATGGCAGAAACCAGTCTCTCTTAACATTTCTAAATCATACATAGTTCTTTCTTTTAAACGTTGTTCTTCTAATAATTTACCTTGGCTATTTAATTCTTCCAATCTAGAATTTAATTCTTTTTCTATTCTTGAAGTTGCTTCTTTCATTTTTTCATCACTTGTTACAAATAATGATGCTGGAAATATACTTATAGTTCTTACACTATTTATTGTTCTACCAGTTAAAGGTTCAAAAAGACTTATTTTTTCTATTTCGTCTCCAAACATTTCAATTCTTATTCCATTTTTCTTTTCACCAATTGGAATTAACTCTATAGTATCTCCATTTACTCTAAATGTACCACGTTTAAAATCGATAGTGTTTCTTTCGTATTGCATACTAATTAATTTTTCTAATATATTATCTCTATCTATACTTTGTCCAACATATAAATTTAACATTTTATTTATGTATTCTTCTTTTTCACCAATACTATATATGCAAGAAACACTTGATACTATAATCGTATCTCTTCTTTCTATAATTGATGATACAGCTGCATGTCTTAGCTCATCTATTTCATCATTTATTGATGAATCTTTTTCAATATATAAGTCTTTTGATGGAACATATGCTTCTGGCTGATAATAATCATAATAAGATACAAAATATTCAACTCTATTTTCTGGAAACAATTCTTTAAATTCACTATAAAGTTGTCCAGCTAAAGTTTTATTATGTGCCAAAACTAAAGTTGGTTTATTAACCTCGGCTATTACGTTAGCTATAGTAAAAGTTTTTCCTGTTCCAGTAGCGCCTAATAATACTTGTTCTTTTGTACCTTCGTTTATTTCTTCTGTTAATTCTTTTATGGCCTCTGGTTGATCTCCAGATGGATTATACTTACTTATTAATTCAAACATGATAACCTCCTTTTTTACAATGCATAAATACCTATACTAAATCTAATAATAACTAAAAAATTATATCACAATTATTATAACATTAAACTACTCCATATTCTCCAAATCTGCTTTAGAAAGTTCTAGCAATTCTTTTTCTTCTCTAATTATTTTAATTAATTCTTCTTTTGAAGGCATATATGTCAAATATTTAGAAGCATAAACATTTTTTACACTATCTCCAAGTGTCATTTCTACAACTGCATCATCTTTATCAGCACATAATAATATTCCAATTGGTTCATTTTCTCCTTCAATCATTTGAGTTTTTTTATAATAATTCACATACATTTGCATTTGTCCAATATCTTGATGCGATAGTTTTCCAATTTTCAAATCTATAATAACAAAACATTTTGCTAAACGATTATAAAACACTAAATCCGGATAATAGTATTCTAAACCAATCTTTAATCTCTGTTGACTTGCAACAAAAGAAAAACCTCTTCCTAACTCCAATAGGAATTCAGTCAAATGATTTAATAAAGATTCTTCTAAATCACTTTCCAAATAATTTCTATTTTCTTTTAATCCAACAAATTCAAAAATATATGGATTTTTTAATAACTCCTCAGGTTGCTTTTCTATTTCATCCTTTTTAGATTCTGTCATAATTAAATTTTTATCTGGAGAAATTAAATATCTATCATATAGTTTAGTGTTAATTTGACGTCTTAATTCTCTGCACCCCCAATTAGATTTAATCGATTCTGTTTGATAAAAATCTCTTTCTTCTTTTCTTTCTATTCTAATTAACTCTTGAAAATGAGCCCAAGATAATTCGGTCGACACTGTCGACCAATTTGGATAATACTCATAAAATCTACGCATTCTTCTTATTGAGACTGCGGAAAAGCCAGTACCAAATTCGTTAGTTAATTTTTTTGATAATGCTTCAATTATACGTTTACCATATGTTCCATCACTTGAACTTTTGTATAATTCAGATGTTATTTTGCCTACATACCAATAAACCTCCGTCATTGTTGTATCTATTTGTTTTAACATTCTGGATTTCGCATTAATAACTTTTTCTTTTATATCTTTATAAATTAAGTCAACTTCAGATATTTCATTATCATTTAATACTAAACTGTTATCTTTTTTCATCAAACCACTCCTTTCTATTTTTATTGAACCAAGTACCAAATAATATTAAATTAATTATGCAATTATTATTGATGACAAATCGGACAAATAAAAGTCACAAATTTTATTTTAACATTCAGTATTAACTAGTCCATTTCGTTTTATTAAGTCCAATTTTTGTGGATTTATCAGTACTAAATAACACTAGATAACATAGGAAAAGTGCCAATATCATAATAAGAAACAAAGTATTCAACTCTATTTTCTGGAAACAATTCTTTAAATTCACTATAAAGCTGTCCAGCTAAAGTTTTATTATGTGCCAAAACTAAAGTTGGTTTATTAACCTCAGCTATTACATTAGCTATAGTAAAAGTTTTTCCTGTGCCTGTTGCTCCGAGTAATACCTGACTCTTTTTTCCATTATTTATGCCATCAGCGAGTTCATCAATAGCATGTGGTTGATCTCCACTTGGAAGATAATTACTAACTAGTTTAAACATTTTTATTTTCTCCTTTATAATTATTTTATATCGTTTTCTATAGAGCCACAAATTTTATTTTTGTGACTAGTATTTTTCATGTTTTTTCTTTTATATTAATTATTCTATCATTAGTTATAGTAGCAAACAAGCAAACAATTTCACATTTAAACAAAAAAGAGGATTCCCTCTTTTAATTCATAATAAGGTTTGAACTACCAAGTAATATTGAATATATTTTAGTAGTCATTTCTATTTGTTCTTCTTCTGTTAAACTATTAATATTTACTGCATTAGTAGTATCAAAGTTTTCTAATTTTTCATCTAATTTAATTGTTGTTACCAAGTCATAGGTCAAATCCATAGAAGATATATTGCTTTTAACAGATATATTATATTTATATTCTTTATCTGATTCTTTCTTTGTTTTAGCATTAATAGTTACTTCTTGCTCATTTTTACTCAATAAAATTGTGTAATTTTCTTCTTTAGAATTATATTGAGCATCTATTTTTGCTTTATTGCTTTCTGATGATTCTTCATATATTATATAGTAAATTCCATCTTCTTGTTTAATTATAATTGGATTATCATTATCAATTTGTATTTCAGCATAAACAAATTCTTTAGATAATATTGAATAATTAATAATCATTTTTATATTGCTATTTTCAGTACTTTCTTTTATGCTTTCTTTTGCTTTTACTAATAACTCTTTAACATCATTATTTGTAACTTTAGAATTTACATCTTCATTTACTATAACACTTATTGCTTCTAATGACTTAGTATCTTCACTTAAATCATCTAGTATCTTACTTAAAAGTGTTTTTAATTCTTCACTAGTCATTTCATTAGTTATTTTCATAGTTAATACTTTCTTATTAACTATTTTTTTATTTTCGATACTCTTTTTTAATTTGTTACTTTCATAATTATCTTTATATGAATCAACTATTTTTTTACTTAGATAAGAAATACTATCAGAAATACTAGTTAAATCTTCAGTTAATTGTGAATAATTAATATTATTTTCCGGATTTATTTCATTTATTGTTTCATTTATATCAGCAAATATTGTTTTATCAAATATATCTTTAGAATTAAAATATAGTTTATTTGTTTTATCAGTAAATAAATTAAAATCTAATATTTTAGAATTTGAATCTTTTAATTCGCCTGTTAAATATATATTATTTTCTTTTTTATCATATCCAGCATTTCCATTTAAATTAAGTGATATTTTATTATAATTTTGTTCTATTGTAATACTAGTAGTATATTCTCCTAATAATGTATTATAGTCTTTATTAAATATGCTAACAGAATTATCAAAGAATTTATTTGCAAACGTAGATATATTTTCTAATGTCTTGCTAAAGTAACTTTGTGGAGTTAAATATAAAAAGTATACTCCAAATAATAAAACTATTATTGAAACAAATATTATTGCTGATGTGATTAATGTTTTTTTAGTTTTCTTTTCTCTTAAATCACTAAATTCAGATAATTCATTAGAGTGTGTTTCACCATCAGGCTCACTTGTACTTAATGGAGATGCTTTTTCTATAGACTGAATTGTTTCTTGAGATGAAACATTTTTTTCCACATTTTCAATTTGAGATTCCGTATTGCTAGCAGGTTCAACAGATGTAATAGAAACTTGCGTATTTGATGTTTGTTCTACACTTGATGATTTAGTATTTTGATCATTTGTACTTTCTATATTTTGCGTTGGTGCATTACTTTCAGCACTTAAATTATTGTTTTCATTATTTACTTCATTCATATTAACTCCTACTATTTTAACACTGAATTAATTATAGCAAACCAATAAAAAAAACTCAATATTGAGTTTATTTGTGTAAGTTTATTACAGTTTCAGTTTCACTAGTCATGCCTGCATCTAATAATGAATTTAAATATGCTATTTTTTCTTCTATAGATTTGATTTTTTCAATAGTAGCATCATCATAAAATTCACTTTTAACCTTGCTAGCTAAAATAATTTGATTTTTAAGTGATTTAAGAAAACTAATTTTATTTTTTATTGTCATAATACTTTCCCCCTTTACAAGTTTATGTATTATAACATATTATATGAAATAGGTCAAAAATAATTAGCATATTCAACATTAAACCATTTTATGTATTTTTACTATTATATTTAATTCAAAACTTTTCAACATCCTTATTTTTTATAAATATATTTATAAAAAGAATACTAATCATTAAAACTAGTATTCTTTATTATAGGTATTTTTATTAATTTATTTTAATCTATTTAACAGTAAATACTAAAGTAGAAGGTTTATTAGAAGTAGCATTAAATTTAGTTGCTTCTTCATTATTTCTAGCATATCCAGTAGTAGCCGCACTATTATAAAACATATAACTCATATCAGTTACTTTTGATGTATCAAAACTACTTAAATTTAATGTTGCAACTTTTGACTTTTGAAACATTGCTTTCATATTAGTTACTTTACATGTATTAAATTTTTCTAAACCTTTTATTTCTGTTGCCACACTTTCACTAAACATCCAGCACATATCAGTTACTTTTGATGTATTAAAACTGCTTAAATTTAGTTCTGTAGCGCTTGAACTATCAAACATATAACTCATACCAATTACATTTGATGTATTAAAACTACTTAGATCGAGTGTTATAGCCTTGCTTTTGCAAAACATACCATCCATATTAGTTACTTTACTTGTATTAAATTTTTTCAAGCCCTTTATTTCTGTTGCTGCACTTTGATTAAACATCCAGCGCATATCAGTTACATTTGATGTATTAAAACTACTTAAGTCTAGTGTTGTGGCTTTATTCTTATCAAACATTGATCTCATACTAGTTACTTTTGATGTATTAAAACTACTTAAATTTAATGTTGTGGCTGCACAACCATAAAACATATAACTCATATTAGTTACTTTACTTGTATTAAATTTCTCTAAACCTTTTATTTTTGTTGCTGAACTACTATCAAACATACCACTCATATCAGTTACATTTGATGTATTAAAGTTACTTAAGTCGAGTGTTGTAGCTGCACTATTATAAAACATCCAACTCATATTTTTTACCTTTGATGTGTTAAAACTACTTAAATTTAATGTTGTGGCTTTTGAACCTTCAAACATTGCTTCCATATTAGTTACTTTTGATGTATTAAAACTGCTTAAATTTAGTGTCGTAGCCTTACTATAAAAAAACATATGCCCCATTGAAACTACAGGTTTATCATTAATATATGCACATAGATTACTTGTTACAGCATTTGTACTTGTTTTATCAGTAAGTTGTACTCCCCAACCATCTTCACTTATATTTGTCCAAGCTAAACTAGAATTAGAATAATCACCTTCTTGTTTGTATCTATAAGTGTACTGCCCATTTGTATATTCTGCACCTTGTGTAAGATTTCCATTAAATTTACATTTTAATACAGTATTGATATTTATTGTTTTAGTCACTTCGTTATAGTTATTTGAACTTGCAATCTTTATATTTAATTTTGTTGTTCCTATTTTTGCACCTTTAATTGTAACTATATTATTAGATACACTACATGTCGCTATAGAACTATTTTCAGATTTACAACTAATTTGTCCTGTAGCGTCACTTACTTCTATTTTTTTTGTTTCATCTGTTCCTATATCAAATGTTGATGATATTGTTGCTTTTCCTGATGCTTTACTTATTACAATATTTTCTTTTCCATATATTGTTTTATATCCTGATTTAGTTATTTGATAGTAAACTATTGTTGTTCCAACATCTTTCCTTGTTGGACTTTTATCTTTATCATATGTTCCTTCTTCTGTTCCATACTTGATTATTGAGCCTTCACTTGTAACAGTTATTCCATGTTCTTTTCCATCATATTTTTTATTATATCCACTTGATTTATATGAATTAGTTCCTTCTTCTATTACAGCTGTATATACTGCGCTTCCTTCACTATAATTTCCATTAGCAGAAGACTTTATAGTTATATTTACTGTACCTGTTTCCTTTTCTGATTTTACTGTTACTTTTGTTCCAGTTATACTACATGTTGCAATTTTTTCATTGTCTGATTCGCATGTAAGCACTCCTCCACTTAGGTTTTCAATGACTTCAAATGTAAACGATGAAGAAAATGAATAATTATTTTTTGTTTCAGACAATGTTAACTGATTACTAATAGGCGTGATTACAATATCTTCACTTCCAGTTATATCGTCTTTTCCTGGTATTTTTATTTGGTAATAAACAGTTGTTGTTCCAATATCCTTTCTTGTTGGACTCTCTGTTTGAGTATACTCGCCACTTACAGTTCCATACATAATCGTTCCATCATCTATAGTTATATTTATGCCATGATCTTCTCCATCATATGGTCCATCATAGCCTTTAACTGTATAATTATTATCTTGGCTTTGATTTATAACTTCAGTATTATTATCTTGCTTCTTATTTATAAATAATATTATTAAAATCAAAAATATTATAGCAATTATTCCACATATAACATACAATACTATTTTATTACCTTTTTTCATACTTTAACTTACTCCATTCACTATTCTATAACAAGTATATCATTAACATACTCCTTCAGTCAATTTACATACAATTTACAAATATTTAACTAACAAAATTTTTATACATAATGTAAATAATCAAAGCAAGAATTAAAAATATAACACCAACAATTAATATAGCCATTAATGATTCTTTCCCCCGAGTTTTGCAGTTACACTTCTTTTAAATCTTAATCCAAGCCTTATTATATAA
>CAZBAZ010000014.1:0-24913 GCA_964490375.1 uncultured Clostridium sp. | reverse complement strand
GCAATTTAAATAATTACTCTTCATTTTTGTGTGCAAATAGTCTGAATAGTTACAATTTTCGTCTTTTTTCTACTTGATTTTCTATATGTATTCTTTGTACTACTGCTAAAGAGCAAATAAGTACTAAGCAGAAACTTCCACCATAACTTAGGAATGGTAGTGGTACTCCTGTTAGTGGTATAACTCCTAAAACACCACCTAAGTTAACAAATACATGTAGCATTATATATATTCCTATTCCATAACATATTATTGAATTTTGTAGTTCATAACAGTTAACAGCAACTTTAAATATTAAATAAATAAGCCAAATATATGCAAGTATTATAGCTACTCCTGTAACTATACCAAATTCTTCTACTATTATTGGAAATATAAAGTCTGTGTGACTTTCTGGTAAATACAAATATTTTTGAATTGACTTTCCTACTCCTACTCCTAATAAACCTCCGTTATCTATTGCAATATATCCATTACATACTTGATAACCTGAACTTTCTTCATATCTATCGCATGGATTTGTATATAGAAGTCTATTAAGTCTTGGAGAAGATTCTAATGTTTCTTCTGGGATTAATTTATATGCAAATTTTAGTACTAATAATGTTAATACTAAACCACCTACTGCTAGAATTTTTAATCTTGAGAAATGTTTTTCTTTATATGGAAGACTTATAAATATTAAAGCAAATAACGCAACCATTAAAGCTGCACTACCATAGTCTCCACCTAATAATATCAAGGAACATGCAAATGCACAAAAGATTAATGGAATAATATAAAACCATTTTTTTCTATTTGGGTTATTTATCCATGAATCAAAGAAACATCCCATATACATTATTAAAAATACTTTTAAGAACTCTGCTGGCTGCAGACTAAATCCACCAATTTTTAATGTAACTTCACTAACATCAGTAGTTATAACTTTATTTTTTATAAATACTATTAATAATAATCCAATAAATATAATTGATAAAATCAGTGAGAATGCTTTATACGTTTTTGTCGGAAATAACTTTATAATGAATAAAGCTGCTACTAGTGATACACCAATAACTTCTAATTGTCTTCTAAAAAAATAATATGTATCTAATTTATATCTTAATACTGCTGATATACTTGAAGCCTCCAGTATAAATAATGATCCCAACAAAGCAAAAATAATACTTAAAATAAGTATTGGTTTATTCATATATTTAAAAATATAAATCTTTTTATTATTTTTCTTCATATTATATCAATATAATTATAATAAATATTGTAGGAATTGTAAATTGTATAATTAGTTTGTTGTGTCAATAAAGGTATTTATTCCATAGAATAATATAGATAATAAGGAGGTAAAATTATGAATTATTATTATGGATATAATAGTGGATATGGAAATAATATGTGTATGAATTCTTATCCTGGTTATTATAATGGTGGTAATTATGGCTATGGATTTGGATATGGAGCAGCTATTATATTAGTTTTGTTTATATTATTGGTAATTATTTTTGGAGTTGGATTCTTCAATAATAACAATAACTAAAAAGGAAGTTTTTTGAAACTTCCTTTTAAAATAGCATAATTTATGCTACTTTTGTTTTTTAATATATAAAACATGTTTATATTTTATACCATTGTCTTCATTTTCTTTAATGACATCTCTTGTCCATTCTGAAGGGTTAAATTCTGGAAAATATGTATCAGCTTCCATGCATTCATCTTCTACTTCTGTTAAATACATTTTATTTGCGATTAGTATAAATTCTTTATATATACTTCCTCCGCCTATAATAAAGAACTCTTCGTTTTTATCTTTTAAATTAACTAATAATTCTTTCATTGTTTTATAATGTTCTATTTCACTACTAAAATCATCTTTACTTGATAATACAATATGATGACGATTTGGTAATAGTTTTGGAAGAGATTCTAGAGTTTTTCTACCCATTATTATTGAGTGACCTGTTGTTACTTCTTTAAAAAATTTTAAATCTCCTGGTAAATGCCAAATTAAATCATTATTTTTTCCTAATTCTCTATTTTTGCCTATAGCTGCAATTATTGTATAACTCATAAAATCACCTACTGTGCTATTGGAAAAGTTATTTTTCCATGATGTTTATATTCTAAAACTTTTATATCTTTTAAGTCTGAACTATTATCGAAATCATAAAAATCTTTTATTTCTGGATTTAACCAAAGTTTTGGAGCTGGTAAATCTTCTAATTCTTTTCCTCTTCTTATTTGTTCTTTTATTCCATCTATTTGATTTACATAAATATGTGCATCTTTAATGCTCCAATAAAGTTTACCTGGTTTAAGTCCGCAAACATGTGCAATCATATATAATAATACTGAATATTGTGTTACATTAAATGGAAGACCTAATGGTACATCGCAACTTCTTTGATGAACATATGCATTTAAGTGTCCATTAGTTACATCCCATTCTGAAGACCAAACGCATGATGGAAGAACTGCTGTATCTAAATGTTTATTTTGCCATAAATTAATTATCATTCTTCTATCTGTTGGATTTGTTTTAATAGTATTTATTAATTTATTCATTTGATCATATTCTCTTACTATCCATCCATATGCAGTTCCTATAGTATGAGCCCACTCTTTTCCAAAATCTTTTACTACTTCTTTTTTTACTAAATTACCTTTTCCATCTGGTACCATTTGAGTCGCTTTCCATAGACCATTTTCATCTATTTCCCATTCATCCCAAATATGTACATTTCTTTCTTGCAACCATCTTACATCATTGCTTTGTGCTTGAAAAATCCATAGCATTTCTAAAATAGCTTGTCTATAAAATAATTGCTTTGTAGTTAGAAAAGGAAACTCTTTTTCTAAATCAAATTCAAAACTATATGCTGGGATTTTAATTGTATTAATGCCAGTTCTATTTTCTACTTCTACTCCTTCTTTTAATATTTTTTTGCAAAGTTTTAAATATTCTTTGTCCCATTTGGCCATTTTACTTTTCCTCACTTTCTAATAATATTTTTTTAACATCTAACCAATCTTTTGCTCTTATAATTCCTTTACTCTTTAATTCTTCATCACTTATATTTTTATTGTGATATGCAGTAAATAATATTTTAATATCTCCATTAACTAAATTTTCTATTTTATCATCTATTTTAATATCACTTTTTAATATAGATTTATTACCAACAAATATAAAATTCATCGGATTAAGAAATGGAAAATTTTTAATTAAAAAATCATATTTGTTTTTGACTAATATTCCACTTTCATTAACTATTTCTCTAAAAATAAAGGATGTACCAATAAAAACTTCATATTTTTTATTCAATTTTTTTATTACATTTATTGCATTTGGAGTAATTTTTCCATAATCATATTCATTCTTTGTAAGAAAATATTTAAAAAATTCTTTCTTATCAGGTACTACATCTTGTTTATAAAATTCAGTGAAATCATTTTCCTTATAATTAGTACCTAAATATTCATTTATTATTCCTGTAAGAGTTTCTGTTGTTATTACATCATCCATATCTATAACTATAGTTTTTTTATTCATTAAAATCTCTCCATTTTTGATATTTTATTTATTGTTTTTACATTTTTAATAGCATTTATTACTTCTAGACTTATTTCATCTATAGATTTAATATCATTAAGTGAAGTGTATTTTTTAGTTTTAATACAATTTATGTTTTTCCAATTATATTTTTTTGCAATATATAAATATGTTTTTTCTGCATTTATTAAATGTTCAGGATTGTTTTCATTTCCATCTCCAGATGCTCTATCTTTTCTAAGTTCTATTGTTGCTTCGTAAGGCATATGTAAGAATACTACAATATCTGGTCTTGGCAATTCACATAAATCAAATTCTAATTTTTCTATAAAATTTAGTATTTTATCTTTTTCTTTTTTAGTTTTAGCTTTTCCTGCTTGATGTCCCATATTAGATGTAGTATATCTATCTAAAATAATATAATCATTCTTATATATTTCTTCTTCAATTTCTTTTAAAAAATTATATCTTCTATCTGCTGCATAATAAAGACTACTTACTATTGGATCAACATAAGCTGATGTTTCTGGGAAAACGCTTTCACCTAATTCTGGTTTTCCTAAATAAGAAGCACCAACTATTTTTCCAGTTGGAGAATTATATACTGGAAAAGAGAATCTTTTGACTTTAAATCCTTTATCAGATAAATATTTTTCTGCCTTTTTACTTTGTGTTTCTTTTCCAGAACCATCTGTTCCTTCAATCACAATTATTTTTGCTCTTTTCATATATAATACTCCTCATATAAAAAAATTAACATGGGTAAAACATGCTAATTTTAAAAGTCTTAACATTATTATTACCTCATTTTCATTATAACATAAGAAATATATTTTTCTAGTAAAAGTTATGATTTTTTGATAAAATATTTTTGGAAGTGATTTTATGGCAGAACAAAAAACAATAGTATTTAAAGTAAGTGATAATATTAAAGAAAAAATGATTGAATATTATGATTTACTTAGAAGAGATAAAAAACCTCCTTACTCTATTTTTCAAGCTGATGAAGGTGGTACGGTAATTACTTTATATGAAAGTGGTAAAGTAATGTTTCAAGGAATTAGTGCTGATGTTGATGCTAATATGTGGAAAGATTTAGAAAGTCACTTTAATAATAGAGATATTGATTCTGAAATAAAGGCTAAAGAAAATAAAGAGGATGATAAAACTTATTACTATTATGATGCTATTGGTAGTGATGAAGTTGGCACTGGAGATTATTTTGGTCCTATTATAGTTACTGCTACTCTTGTTGATAAAAATACGAGAAAATTACTTGAAGATTTAAAAATAATGGATTCTAAGAAAATGACAGATGATAAAATTCGTAGATGTGCACCAATTCTTATGAATAAACTACCTTATGCAACATTTACTTTATCTAATCCTAAATATAATGATATGGCAAATAAGGGATTTAATATGAACAAAATTAAAGCAATATTACATAATAGAGTTTTATATGAACTATCAACTAAAGGAATTCCTTATCATAAAATAATAGTTGATCAATTTACTACTCCTAGAAGTTACTTTAGTTATTTAAAACAAGAAAATATTCAAGATAAGGTAACTAAAATAACTTTTCTAACTAAGGGTGAAAGTAAACATTTAAGTGTTGCTGCTGCTAGTGTTATAAGTAGATATTTATTCTTAAATGAAATGGATAAATTAAGTGAAAAATATAAGATAAATATTCTTAAAGGAGCTAGTGATAAAGTAGATGACGTTGGTCGTGAAATAATTAAAAAATATGGAAAAGAAGAACTATATAAAATAGCTAAAATTAATTTTAAAAATACTGAAAAAATCCTAAATTATTAGGTTTTTTTTACTGTAAGTAATAGTTAATAATATATAAAAAGATGTAAATAATTACATCTTATTTGATGCCAAGTTTTTTGATTATAGCATCTATTTTTTCATTCTTTTCTTCATATATTTCATCTATATTTTTTGGACTACTACTATTTATGCCTTGGAGTCTTATTGATAAGTTATCGCATACTTTATTAAAATTATCAAAACTTAATGTAACTTTATCAGTTATATAAGCTAATATATCTAGAAAATCTTGACCAAAATATGTGATATTTCTTTCTTTTAAAGCTTTTAAATAAATTTCTAATTTAGATAAAAGTTCACTATCTTTTTTATTTTCTTCTATATTTTTTAGAGCTAAAGCTGCTATTTTTAAATATTCTTTTGCCAATTCTTCATCTAATAAAATTGTATATTTTAAAGCTACTAATCTCATAATAAAATAATTTTTTTTCATTATTTTATTTGTATCTTTTAGCATTGAAATACTTGAATAAAAATATTCTTCTAATATTTCAAAATCTGATGTGATATATTCTCTTATTTTTTTACACATATCTATTGTTTCATAAATTGTTTTGCCTTCAAAATCAGTTAGTTCTTCTATAGTTTCATTTGTTAGTGATGACTTATAACTTTTTCCTTCAAAGTCATCAATATCATCATAAATTGGTTCATCCATGTGAGCTATTAATTTTTTATTATCTTTATTCATGTTTGTCACCTAATCCTAACCTTAAAATATCTTTATTTAATGCTTCAAGTTCATCTGTACTAAAATCTAATTTTACATAGTCTTGTGGGTTATAATATATATATACTATTTCATTATAAATGATTTCAAATTTCTCAATATAATATTTTAAAATCGCAGCTAGTTCTTCATTATGATAACCAAGTGTATATTTAACTAATTCTTTATATAATTTTTGGATTTCTTGAATTAATTCATAATCATTTTTTATATCTTGAATATAATAATTTATATCTTCTAAAAGTTGATTTAATTCTTCTATATTTTCTTTATTAAATATTCTTTTTGTTTTAATTTTTAGTGTAAGCAATTTTAATTTTTTAATAACAAATTTCTTTTCTTTTGTTGCTAAATTTATCATAGAGTTTAATGCTGCAAATTGAATATTATTAAGAGCAGTTGTATAATCATAAGCACTTATCACTTCTTCTACCGTAGAATTTGGATTTGATAATATACTTTCAACATCTACAGGGTTTAAACCAAATAACTCATTAATATCAATTTTACATTGATTAAATGATTCTTTCATATCTTACTCCTTTATTAATCCTAGTCTTTTTAATGATTTATCTATTTTGCTATTTATTTCAAGTAATTCTTTATTTTCTACTTTTGATGTATTAAAACCTTTTATTCTTGATGTAGTCATTCTAACTTCATTTATTACTTCTGAATGAATAATTCTATTCTTTTCATACATTAATACAAGTAAATCACTAATATCTCCATTACATTCATATATTTCAAGACTCTTTAGTTTTTTATATGCATCTCTTACTACAATCATTACTTCTTTTTGACTTATTATTTCATTATAAGCAGATGATATTTTATTTATTAGTTTATCTAATTCTTCTACTAATTCAAAATCATTTATTATAGACTTTAATATCTTTAATACACTTATATATATTATAGCTATACAAAGTGAATAAGTAATTTCTTTTCTACTTTTATTAACTGTTTTAATATCAGTATCAATTGCTTTAAAACTTTCATCTATTAAACGTAAATCTTCTTCTCTTTCTTTAATTATATCTTCGATTTTAGTAGAATTGAAACTTCTTTCCATTTCGTTTTTTATTAATTCTTCTGTTTCTGGTGGTAAGAAACCTTCAATGTAAAAGTTTTTTGTATCTTCTTTCATCAAAACCCTCCATAAAAATTATGATATTTTTTTCATTTGATCTAATATATTTAGTGCTTCAATTGGTGTTATTTCTAATGGATTAATTTTACTTAAAAATTCTCTTAATTCATCTTTCTTTTCTTCTTTTAAATCTAATGAAAATTGTTTTATCCTTTTTGTATTCTTTTTGTGTTCACTGCTTTCATATATTTCAAGTAATTCATTTGCTTTTGTTATTACTTCTTCTGGTAGATCTGCTAATTTAGCGACATTTATACCATAACTTTTATCTACACATCCATCCATAACTTTATGTAGAAATGTAACACAACCATCTGTTTCATCAATTGAAACATGAACATTTTTTATACCTGGTAATTTATTTTCTAAGTCTGTTAATTCATGATAATGAGTTGAAAACATTGTTTTACATTTTATATGATTACTAATATATTCGATTATTGATCCTGCTAAACTCATACCATCATAAGTACTAGTTCCACGTCCTAACTCATCAAATAAAATTAAACTATTTTCTGTAGCATTTTTTAGAGCATTAGCACTTTCTTTCATTTCTACCATAAATGTACTTTCTCCACCTACTAAATCATCACTTGCACCTATTCTAGTAAATATTTTATCAAATATAGGTAAATTGCATTTTTTAGCTGGTACAAATGAACCAATTTGATTTAATACCGCTATTATTCCCATTTCCCTCATATAAGTACTTTTTCCACTCATATTAGGACCTGTTATTATTAAAATATTTGTATTATTATCAAGTATTACATCATTATCTATATATTCACTTGTAATAACACTTTCAACTACTGGATGTCTACCACCTATTACTTCAACTATATGTTCATCATTAATTTCTGGTTTAACAAAATTATGTTCTTCTGCAATAGTTGAATATGATTGTATTACATCTAAATATGCTATTTTTGCACTTACTTTTTGTAGTGATGAAATATGTTTTTTAATTTCATCTTTTATTTGACAAAAAACGTCATATTCTAAACTATTTATTCTATCTTCAGCATTTAATATCAAATTTTCTTTTTCTTTTAATAGTGGTGTTATATATCTTTCACAATTAGATATTGTTTGCTTTCTATCATATTGAAATTCTTCTTTTACTAAATGAACTTGTCCTTTTGGTACTTCAATATAATAACCAAATACTTTATTAAATCCAATTTTTAATCCTTTTATACCTGTTCTTTCTTTTTCTGATTCTTCAAATTTAGATATAAAGTCTTTTCCATTTAATTTAATACTTCTTAATTCATCTATTTCTTGATTGAATCCATCTTTTATTATTCCACCTTCTTTAATGGTAAGTGGTACATCCTCTTTGATTGAATTATCTAATAATGTATATAAATCATCAAATGTTTCTATTTCTTCTAAATTTAACTTTTTTAATATCTCATTTATACTTGGTAAAACTTTTATACTATTTTTAAGTTGAAGTACATCTCTTGCATTTAATGTTCCACAAGCAACTTTACCAGTTAATCTCTCTAAATCATATATTTCAAATAATAAGCTAGTTAATTCACTTTTGATTAAAAATTCGTTTATTAGTTTTTCTGTTAAATTTTGTCTTCTTGTTATTTCTTCTCTACTTTTTGAAGGACTAATTAAATAACTTTTTAATAATCTACTTCCCATAGCTGTTTTTGTTTTGTCCATAAATCCAAGTAAACTATTTTGTCTATCTTTATTTCTTATTGTTTCAACTAATTCTAAATTTTTAATGCATTCTTTATCTAATTCTAAAAATAATCCTGATTCTATAACTTCTAAATGTTGAATATGACTTAAATCTTGTTTCAAGGAATTTGTTAAATAGTTTAGTAGAATTGATGTATTTATTATTATATTTTTATCTATTATATTATCAAATATTATATTACTTTTATACTCTGAATTATTATTATAATATGATATAAAAATATTGTAGTTTGTTTTTAATTTATGCGTTAACTCTATATCAAAGTTGTCTTCTACAACTAATTCTTTTATATTTAAATTTACAATATGACTAATTAATTTATCTATGTTATGTTCTACATATGTGGCATATATTTTTCCACTTAAAAGGTCTGCATAAGATAAAACATATATATATTTTAAATCTGTAATGCTTGCTATATAGTTAAAGTCTTTTTCATTAACTATTTCAGTGCTTGTTATAGTTCCTGCACTTACAATTTGAATTACTTCTCTTTTTACTATTCCTTTAGCAGTTTTTGGATCTTCCATTTGTTCACATATAGCTACTTTATATCCTTTTTCAATTAGTTTTTCTAAATAAATATTTACTGCGTGATGTGGAACCCCACACATAGGTACTCTTTCACTTAAACCACATTGTTTACCAGTAAGAGTTAATTCTAATTCATGACTTGCTGTGATTGCATCATCAAAAAACATTTCATAGAAGTCACCTAATCTATAAAATAATATTATACCTTCATACTCACTTTTTGTTTTGAGGTATTCCCTCATCATAGGGCTTACATCATTTATATTAATATCTTTTCTTTCCATACAAATTATTATATTACATAAGAATTAATTATTCAAAGAATTTTATTAAAAAAATTAAGTTTTTATGATTATTTTTTGATTAAAATTAAAAATCTAATAATTAGATTTTATTAGATTTTAAAATTATAAGAACATTAAAATTATTGATGCTATTAACATAAGAATAAGTAATACTTTAGTAAATCCATTTGTATATACTTTTTTAGTTTTACCATCTACAGTCATTTCTAATATTTCTATATATGGAACTGGGCTTCTTCTATACCAACCTTTTACTATTACATTTTTATCAAAATATTCTTTTGATCTAAATAAAGCAAATATTTTATTTATTACATTGATTGGTTGATTATAATCTAAAAATATGATTCCAGTACTATCTTTAAGAGTAAAATCTTCATTAAATATACATCCTGGATTTCCTCTACCAATTATGTTTCCTTCTAATACACATGGAATAGATGTTATATGTGAAACTTTTACTTCACTTAATAGATTGCTTATTGTAGTTTTATTATCTACTTTTATAGCTTTATGTGCTCTTTTATATTTAATATATAAAGTTAATGTTAAAAGTAATAATGTAATTCCTAGTGACATTTTATTTCCTTCATTCAAGGAAATAATAACTAGTCCAATTACTAAAGCTATTACTGGACAAAAGTTAATAAGCACTTCTAGTAAAAAGTCATCTACATAAGATTCTGTTTTTTGTAAATCAAATACTATATATGGTTCTTGATTATAATTTTGACATTTACTAGTTATTGCAATTAATCTTTTTGAAATAAGTGGGTGCGTTGAATTAATTTCATACCATTTTGCCCATGGATTCCACATTTCCCATTTCATAGCATTTTTTATTTTTTCTTTTGATACTTTTCCAGTATCATCTATACAAGAAATTGCCATTGCTTTAGATGTTTTAGCATCACTAATTCCAAGTGTATTGCTTCTATTTAAACTTTTTGAATTGATTGCTTCAGTACTTAATCCAAAACCTATTTTAACTAGTGCTTCTGCTAGTGAATTAGGATTTTTAGTTTCTTCAATTGAAAATTCATCAGCATAGTATTCTCTTGTTCTAGATAAGTATAATATTATATATTGACAAACTATGTATAAAAGATATGCTATATAACCTATAACTGCAGTTTTTCCACTGTCATCATCTCTGTCGTTTTTAGCACTACTTGTAAGCATTTCATATATTGCATATAGCACTAATGGAACAATTTGAACTGCTGTCATAAATAACATATCATAATGAACTATATGACCCATTTCATGTGCAATTACTGTTTTTATTTCTTCTTCATTTAATAAATTAAACATTCCTCTTGTAAGAATAATTCTTGCAGATTTTTTTGTTCTTCCATATGTAAATGCGTTAGGACCACCATCTTCAATAATTCCTAATTTAGGCATTTTAACATCATATTTTTGACATAATTCTTCTATATACTTTTTAGCAAATTCTGGTACATCTTGATTAAATTTTACTTTATAAAATAATCGCATTGATAAATCTGTTAATGCAGGAGATATTAAAAACTGAATTATTAATACAATAATACTTGCATATATTGCATTTAATACTTCTCCTCCAGTTATCAATGTAACTAAAATTACTACTGCTGCAAGTAATCCATATAGACATGTTGTTGTTATTAAAGATACTCCTAATATACTTTTTTTCACTTTATTTTACCCCTTTTTTAAATAACTCATCACTATCTAAATAGATTGTTACTGGTCCATCATTATATATTTCTACTTTCATATCAGCACCAAATATTCCTGTTTCTACATGAAGAAATTTAGATAATTTTTCATTAAATAAATCATATAACTTTGTTGCATCATTAGGATTCATAGCATTTATAAAACTTGGTCTATTTCCTTTTTTAGCATCAGCATATAAAGTAAATTGACTTATACTAAGAATACTACCTTTAGTATCAAGAATACTCAAATTCATTTTTTCATTTTCGTCTTCAAATACTCTTAAATTAACAATTTTGTTAATCATTTTATCTATTATTTCTTCATTATCTCCATCAGTAAAACCAACTAGTAAAACATATCCATGATCAATTTTACCATTTAATTTATTATTTATTGTTACTTTACTGTTTTTACTTCTTTGTACGATTACTCTCATTAAATAAATATCCTTTCTACATCTTTTACACTATCAATTGCTCGTATTTGATCTATAAAGTTATATAAGTTATTTACATTTTTTACTTTACAACTTATATCATAGAATAATTCTTTATTTCTATTTATTAAATTTATTGAATCTATTATTATTTCACATTTAGTTGATGCAGTTATTATTTTTAATAATATATCTCCAACATCTTCAATATAAACTTTGAGTTTAGTATTATATCTATTTTCTATAGATTCTGCCCATGATGCTTCAATAATTCTTTCACTATTTAAATCAATGTTTGGACAATTCTTACTATGAACTTTCACTCCATAACCACGAGTTATATATCCTACTATATCTTCTCCATATACTGGATTACAACATGTAGCAAGTGAACATAAAATATCATTTGAACCAGCTATAATAATTCCATTACCATTTTTATTATTTTTAGTTAATATTTGTGGTTGCTTTTTATGCTCATGATGAAGTTCTAGTCTACTAAGAATAGATGATGGCAAGTATTTTAGAGTTGAAAGAGAAAAATAAATGTCTTCTAAATTTTCTAATTTTAATGATTTACATAACTTTTCTACATTTTCATCATTAAACACTTCATTAATATCCAAGTTTCTCTTCTTGCATTCATTAGCCATCATTTCATGACCAAGTGAAATATATTTTTCTCTTTCTTTTTTATAGAAGTATGCTTTTATTCTTGATTTTGCTGATTCAGTTTTAACTATTTTTAACCATCCTCTTGAAGGAGCATGTCCTTTTTTAGTTATTAATTCTACTAAATCCCCATCTTTTAACTCATAGTCTAATTTTACCATTTTAGAGTTTACTAATGCACCAGTAGTTGTATTACCTACTTCACTATGAATTTTATAAGCAAAGTCTATTGGCGTAGAGCCGCTTGGAAGTTCTATAATATCTCCTTTTGGTGTATAAACATAAATTTCACTTCTTTTTAATTCATCTTTAATATTTACAAAGAAATTCATGTTTTTTTCAATATCATTTACTTCTACCATAACTCTAAATTGTTCTAAAATATGGTCTAAGTTATTTTTGACACTTCCATCAATTTTTTCTTTATAACTCCAATGAGAAGCTACTCCTTTTTCAGCTATTTCATCCATTTCAAATGTTCTGATTTGTACTTCATATATTTTTTTATCTTCACCAAATATTGTAGTATGTAAACTTTGATATAAATTTGGTTTTGGATTTGCTATATAATCTTTAAAACGATTTGGAATTGGAGGGTATTTTGATTGAATTAATCCTATAGCTCTATAACAATCTTCTACATTATGAACAAGTACTCTGATTCCTAATAAATCATAAATGTCTTCCCATTTTTTACCATTCTTTAATTTATTATAAATACCTCTAACTGATTTGACACGAGATACTATTTCATATTGAATATTGTGTGCTTCCATTATTTGCATTATTTCATATTTCATTCTTGATAATGATTTTTCTAAGTCAACTTTAGATTCATTTATTCTTTTTAATACTTTTTTATATCCTTCAGAATCTGTGTATTGTAAACATAAATCTTCCATTTCACTTTTCATTTTCTTCATACCAAGTCTATGAGCTATTGGAATATAAATATTTTGTGTTTCATTAATAATATATTTTTGATGAACTTCATCATGTACTTTTAAAGTTCTTAAATTATGTAATCTATCAGCAAATTTTATAAATAGTGTTGCTGGATTTTCAGATAATCCAACAATTATTCTTCTATATTTTTCTGGATTATTAATTTTGAAAGTTTGTTTTAAATTGCTAATTTTTGTAACTGAACTTACTATGTTTGCACTTTCTGTTCCAAACATTTCTTCTATTTCTTCAAAAGTCATTTTTTCTAATGTTATTGCCTCATGAATTAATGCACATCCTATTGTTACTGGATCCATTTTTAAATCTGCTAAAATGTATGCAACATTGATTGGGTGAAGTATATAGTCTTCACCCGTTTCTCTTTTCATTCCATCATAAACAACCTTTGCTTGGTCATAATATTTTTCGATGAACTCTACATAATTTTTATCCATATAAGAATTAAGTAACTCTTTTAGTTCATCATATGTTTTGTTTTTTATGTTAATCACTCCCTATTAACAGTTAACACCTTTTATTTTTATTTCACTAACTTCATCGTCATCATCATCTTCGGGTTTATCCATACTTTTTCTTTCAAGTATCATCCATACTCTTGGAGCTATTATTAATGATGAAATTGTTCCAGCAATTAAACCTATTAATATTGCAATATTAAATGTTAGAATGTCATTTAATCCTACACATAATAATGTTACTACTGCAACTATTGTTGTAATACTAGTCCACATATTTCTATTAATTGTTTCCATTGAAGATGTGTTAACTAATTTTTTTAATTCTTCATTTGTTAAAACTTTTTTATTTCTAAACATTTTTTTCTTATTTTCACGTATTCTATCAAATACCACGATTGTATCATTTATTGAGTAACCTATTATTGTTAAAAGAGCTGCTACTATTATAAAATCTACACTTATACCAAATATTGCAAATATTGAAAGTATAATTAGAACATCATGTATTAACATTAATATACCAGTAATTGCATAATTAATATTAAATCTAATAGCCATATAAATTATTATAGCAATTAGGCTATATATAAGTGATTTAATAGCATTTTTAGTTAGATTTTTAGTAACTAATGTACTAATTTCACTCATAGATGTTTCTATTCCCATTGATGCAAATTCTTCTTTAATTGAAGAACCTTCTTTTTCTTTTAAAATATTATTTAATTTAATATAACCTTCTTTTTTACTACCAACATAATAGTCATAATCTCTTACATCATATTTTTCAACTACTTTATTTACTTCTGTGAAATCTATATCTTTTTCACTGCTTAAATTGATATTTGTTCCACCTGTAAAATCTACTCCAAAGTTAAATCCTTTTACAAAGAAGAATACAAGACCTGTAGCCATTATAATTAATGATGTTGCTATAAAATATTTTGATATTTTTACATAGTCATTTTTCTTTTTGTCTTTTAATGAACCAAATAATAATGTTGGTTTATTATTAAATGCTTTACTTTTAACATAAAGTCCAAGTAAGAATCTATACAATAAAACAGTACAAATAACAGTAATAAATATTGTAATAATTAGCATAGTTGCAAATCCTTTTACTGTTGATTCTCCAAATATATATAATACAACACCAGCTATTAATGTAGTAATATTGGCATCTATTATAGCTCCTAAGCTGTTTTTGCCGCCTTCTTTAAAAGATACAAATGTTTTTTCTCCACTAGCTAGTTCATCTTTAACTCTTTCGTTTGAAATTATTATTGAATCTACTGCCATACCTACGCCTAGTACCAATGCTGCAATACCTGTTAGAGTTAATACTCCACCTACTGCGTTAAATATAATAAATACTAATAGTGCATATATAAATAGGCAAACACTTCCAATTATTCCACTAATTCTATATTTAAATATCAATATTAATGAAATAAGAGCAAATGTAATCAAACCTGCTATTCCTGTTTTAGTAATAGTTTCTGCTCCAAATGATGGAGAAACACTTTTTGGAGTTGCTTCTTCACTTAATTTGGTAGGTAGTGAACCACTATTTATTAAATCAACTAAATTCTCTGCTTCTTCTTGTGTGAAGTTTCCACTAATCATAACAGTTTTACTACTTAATCCTTCATTTACATATGCTGCACTAATACAATTTGAGGCTGCATCTACTCCACATTTATCTTTTTCATTTTCGTATGAATCAGTTTCTGAATCAAAATCTAACCAAGTTACAATCATATTCTTACCGGTTTTTTCACTTAGTTTTCTTGTGACATTATAAAATGTTTCAGTATCTTTTATATTAAGTTCTACAACATATTGTAGTTCTGATTCATTATATGATACCTTGGCTCCACCTTCACCTAAAACTGCACTAGTCATTAAAAGATTATCTTCTGTATCTCTAAATGATAATACTGCTGTTGTGCTTATTCTTTCACGAGCTTCATCTTCATTTTGAACACCTGGTAATTGTATTCTAATAAGGTTGCTTCCTTCAAAACTAATAACTGGTTCTGATACACCTAGTGTATCTATTCTATTTACTATTGCTTTGTATGTTTTATCTAAATCGTCTTCTGTTAATTCTCTGTTTTCATCTAATGGTTCAATATTATAAAGTATTTCAAATCCACCTTGTAAATCTATTCCATAAGATATTTTTTTAATAGTAGGTTTTACTAAAAATAATCCTACTAGTACAATACATATTGTTATTAATATTGGTTTAATTATTTTTTTCATATCATGCCTCCTAAAGTACTCCATTATCATGAACTGTACTATCTTCTATTCTCTTTAATCTTTCAACTTTTCTCATCACATAATCATTTATTTTAATATTATCTACATAAAATATATCATTTATTAAATCATGTAATTCAAGATTTCTTTTTTCTTTCCATTCATTTTCGACTAGATAATTCCATATATCTTTTTCAGTTACTAATTTAAAACCTAAAGAATTAATTTCTTTTCGCTTTGAATATAGAGCTGGTAAAACTCTATTGTATAATTCTTCTACGCTTCTAAAAACTATTTCTTCTTTCATAACTTTCACCAAAATAATTATACTATATATACTAAAAAAAAGAAACAAACTAATAAAAAAAGTAACATTTCTGTTACTTAGAAGTTCTTATGATACTTACGTTTGAATAATCAATTGTTTTTAAAATTCTTTTTGCTTCTTTATATGTAGTAGACATTAAATCACTATATTCATGATAATTAATTTTATTTTCATATAATATACTTGAACACAAATCATATTCTATATCTTCAATATTATCAAAACTAGTTACATATATTTTAAGTGCCATTTTTTTCTTTCTTTCAAACTCACTCTCATTTATTGTCATATTTTTAATATCTTTTGAAATATTATCAATAAATATATTAGCGTCACTACATACTGATGATATAATTATTACTACATAATCATCTACAATATTAAATGAATAACTTAATTTTGATGCTATATTTTCATTTTTATATTTTTCGAATAATGGTGATGTTGCTGATAAATTATTTGATAGAATTATTGACATATAGTATCTTAGCATTTCATCATCTTTAATACCAAATATTTTTTTCTTCATTTTAAGAGCATATCTTACTCTAACATCATTCATATTTTTACTTATTTCTTCAAAAGCTACTGATACTTTTTCAGATTCTTTTTCTTTAATTATTTTTGGAAGTTTTTTTGGTTTAAGATTTAACTTACCAATATAATCTTTTATTACATTCATAATTTCATCTTTATCAAAATCACCTGTCACAATTATAAATGTATTATTTGGTGTATAAAAGTGACTATATACTCTATTTAAGGACTCTGATGTAATTTTTTCAATATCACTTCTTTCACCTACAACTGTATTTCTAACATATGATTTATTAAAAAGATTTTTATATAATTGGCTATAAATATAACTATTTATTTCATCTTTATACATATCTATTTCTTCACCAATAATGCCTTTTTCTTCTTCTACATTTTTTTCATTTATATCTGTATTATAAAATAAATCTAATAATATTTTTAAGTTTTCTATTATATTTATACTACCAAATATATTATAGTTCGTTCCTTCATAACTAGTCCATGCATTAGCAAGACTTCCTAATTCATTTATTCTTTTTGATATTTCTTTATTTTCTGATAAAGCCATAACTTTATGTTCTAAAAAATGAGCACTTCCTGGGATAATATTATAAACTTTATCATCTAATTTATATTTTGTTACTTTAGCACCATATTTAACTGAAATAGATATATAGAAATTCTTTGTTTTATTAGTTGGATATAAGAATACTCTAATTCCATTATCAAGAATTTCACTATATAATTTTTCATCTACTCTTTCAAATATATTTTCTTTCATTAATTGTTATCCCCTTTCAATAAGTAAATGACACTTAAAGTAATTTTATCATTTATTGCTATTATTTCATCTACAGTTACTGATTCTATTTTTTCTCTAATAGTTTCTATGTCTTCTGTATATTCAAATTCACTACAAAGATAATAATTAATTTGTGATCTTCCATCATCATAATAGTTATTTAAATATGTGTTTATTGTTTTTTTAGCAAATGGCATTAATTTTTCTATAGTTTTTTTATCTTTCATTAACTCTACGCATTTTTTTATAAGTTCTACGGTTTTATCATAATTTGTTTTATTTATTCCAGCGTATATAGTTAATGATGGATTATATTTAGAATAATATGAACCAATTGAATAACATAAAGAATTTTCTTCTCTAACTATATTAAATAATAATGAATCATTCATTGTCCCAAGTATTGTATTATATACTCTTAAAACATGATTCATTTCGTATGCTGATAAATTGTTAAGTCTATAACCCATATATAATTTAGATTGATTATATGGTAAACTGTCTATTTTTTCTACTAATTTATCATTATATTTATGTTCTATTTTAAATTCTAATTTTTCTTTTGAGCCTTTAATGTTTTTTAACTTATTTTCTACTAGAGATAATATAGCACTTTCATCACTAATTTCTCCTGCGATTATTACATTGATTCTATAAGAGCCTTCAAATAATTTTTTATAAAATTCATATAAATTTTTAGGTGTTACTTTATCTAATTCTTCTAATGTTGGTACACTTCCACGTGATGAAGGCGTTCCTTTATACATTATTTTTGAATATTCTACTCCAGCAAATGAATTTGGATTATCTTTGATTGAATTAACCTTAACAATATTATCTTTTTTTATAATATCAAAAAAATCTTTATCAAATTCTCCATTTTTTATGTTTGGATTAAATATAACTTCATATAAAAAGTCTATTGATTCTTTAAGATATTTTTCTTCTGTATACTTTGGATTTAAAAAACCAAGTGAAAAAGAAAGCGACTGACATTTACCTGATATATTATATGAAGATGCTACTCTTGCTCCATATAATTCTTCTCCTACTATAGCTATTTTATTTTTTGTATTATATTTTTTTGTAGAATATACCATATTACCAGTTAATAAATTAGAGTATGCTATGTCTTTTTCATTAAACTCTTTAGTGAATACAAGTTCAATACACATACTTTTAAATCTATTTGAATTTATTATGTGTATATTATATTCATTATTTTCTATCTTTTTATATTCCATACTATCACATCCTTCCCTATTGTATCAAAAAATAACAAAAGAAGATATAAAAATATCTCCTTATTAGTATTAACGATTATTAATTTTTTATAATTGACTCTAAGGCCAATACAATCATTTCATCTAATTTGCGTTCTCTTTCTTCAGAATTTATCTCTTCATGAGTTATCAAATTATCACTTATTGTTACAATTGCAGTTGCTTGTTTTTTGAATTTTTTTGCATTAAATAGTAATGCATATGCTTCCATTTCAACTGCTACACATCCTAAATCAGTATATTTTTTATAATCTTTACTTTCTGTATAAAAAGCAAGTGATGTATGTAATCTACCAGTTGTAACTTTTATATTTTTTAAAGCAGCTGTATCCATAATTGTGCTATTTAATTCAAATGATGAATTAATTGTATCAACATTTTCAATACCTGCTTCTTCATCATAGCAAGTGTTTGAATAAGCTGAATCAGCAACTACAACATCATATAATTTAAGGTCTTCTTTGTAAGAACCAGCTGTTCCAATTCTTATTATTTTTTCAACATCATAGTCATTAAATAGTTCGTAACTATATATTCCCATAGAACCTATTCCCATTCCACTTGAAAATATAGTCACGGGTACATCTTTATAAGTTCCTGTGTATGCAAGTTCTCCTCTTACTTTATTAACTAATTTAGCGTCTTTTAAATATTTTGAAGCTATATAGTGTGCTCTATTTGGATCCCCTGGCATAAGCACTCTTGGTGCTATTTCTTCTTTTTTTGATTCAATATGTACAGTCATTTTTCTCTCCTTCTACTCAACATTTTCATTATTTTCTTCTAATTTAACTAAAACATCTCTTGGCTTGCTTCCTTTTGCAGGACCTACTATTCCACGTTCTTCAAACATATCCATAATACGTGCTGCTCTATTATAACCAATACTATATTTTCTTTGTATTAATGAAGCACTTATTTGCCCCATTCTGATGGCATAATTTAATATTTCATCATATAAAACATCTTTTTGGCCTTCACCATTATTACTGCCAAATGAGCCACCACCACTATTGGATGATGCTTCTAAGTTTTCAAACTTATTATCGTATTTTGGTGTATGACCACCTTTTTTGATAAAGTCAACAACTCTTTTAATTTCATCGTCTCCAACAAAACTTCCTTGAATTCTGGTTGGAGTATTTGCGTCCATTGGTTTATATAGCATGTCTCCTTTTCCAAGAAGTTTTTCTGCTCCTGTCATATCAAGAATTGTTCTTGAATCTATTGAAGAAGAAACAGCAAATGATACACGAGTTGGTATATTTGACTTAATAACTCCCGTGATAATATCAGCTGAAGGTCTTTGAGTTGCTACTATTAAATGTATTCCTGCTGCACGAGCAAGCTGTGTAATTCTCATAATTGATTCTTCAACCTCTTTTGCAGCAACTAACATTAAATCTGCAAGTTCATCAATAATAACTAATATAAATGGCATTCTTTTCAAACCACAATTTGGATTTTTCTTTAATTCTTTATCTACATATTCATTGTAAGTTTGAATATTTTTAGTTCCACTATTCTTAAATATTTCGTATCTATCATCCATCTCAACTACTATTTTTTGTAGTGCAGCACTTGCTTTTTTAGGATCAGTGACCACTGGAGTTAGTAAGTGTGGAATTCCATCATATACGTTAAATTCTACTTTTTTTGGATCTACTAAAACCATTTTTACTTCATCTGGATTAGTTCTCATTATAATAGACAATATAATGTTATTTATACATACACTTTTACCACTACCAGTAGCTCCTGCTACTAACATATGAGGTGTTTTATTAATCTCAACATATTTTACTTTACCCATTATATCTCTTCCTAATGGAGCAGCTAATTTAGAATCTTTGTATTTTGGATCATTTTGCATCGCTTCCATTATTTCTCTCATTGATACAGGAATTATATTTTGATTAGGAATTTCTACTCCAACTGTATTTTTTCCTGGAATTGGTGCTTCTATTCTAACTTCTTTAGCAGCAAGTGCTAAAGCTATCTCTCTTGATATACTAAGTACTTTATTAACTTTTGTTCCTCTTTGTAATTCCATTTCAAATTGTGTTACTGCTGGTCCTACATGCACTTCTATAACTTTTGCTACCATTCCAAAATCTTGAAATACTCTTTCTAATGCTTTTATGTTGTTATTTGTAAATTCAGCAGTATTTCCTTTGTTTTTATTATTCTTGATTGGATCTAATAAATTAATAGATGGTTTAATATAAACTTCATTACCTTCATCACCATCATTTAATTCTGGTACTGACATTGAACCAACTGTTTCTTGCTTATGTGGTTCTAAATCTTCTACACTTGTTATAACTACTCTTTTATCAACATTAACATTTTCTTCTCCAACAATATTTTTAGCTGTAACTTGTTTTTCGTCTTCTTCGTCTTCTTCATCATTTTCATCAGTATCTTTACTAAATATATTCTTAAAGAATCTTCCTATTCCACTAAATATATCTGAAAGCGACAAATCAAATAGCATAATTAATCCAAATATAACAATAATAACCATCACTATATATGTACCCTCTACCGCAAATAGTGAAACAAATGCCCAGGAAAATGCAGCGCCAACAATACCGCCGCCTGTATTAGTTATTTCATTTGGACTATCAAATGAAATTTCTATGTTATTCATTGTTGTTTTAAATATATCTTGTATTATTAAGTTATTATCTTTTATGTAATTTATATGTGAAAACAATAGTATTGCAATTATGATTGAATATATACCTATTAATCTTCCACTAAAATAATTAATTTTTCCTCTTTTAGCAATTAATAATACTCCCAAACATAGAGTCAATACTAAAAATAAAAAGAACCAATTTCCAAAAAGAAATATTGCAAATTTTTTAATTAATCCACCTACTAGTCCAAAATTTCCAAGACCTGTTATTGATAATAAAATTAATAGTAATCCTATAAGTTCATTTGTATATTGAAACCCACTTTTTTCTTCTGCTTGTTTTTTTCTTTTTGCCATTTTTACACCTATCTTTCCATCATGCTAAGTAATTTCTTTTGTATTCCAGGTTCTACTATATTTAGCACATTCAAAACTATTTCTAAAGATTCTTTATATTCGCCTTTATAAAAAGCTTTACTTCCAGATATTAATCCCAATTCTACTTCTTTATTACTTGTTCTATATCTATTTCCATATACTATAGCACTTTCTGCCGCTTCTGCACTTGATATAGTGTTTGTAGCAGTTTGATATAGTTTTAATGCTAAATCTCTAGCAGTATCTACTCTTAAATTTAATACTTTAATTGATATTGGTTTCTTTTCTATTTCATTGTTTATTTCTTTTACAGCATCATATGCTTCTTTTAATTCAACATAAAATTTATCTGGTATAACTGGTAAATTATACTCTTTAATTTTATATTTTGAATTATTAATTATATTTTTTATTTCATATAATTGATCTCTTGCTCTTGCTTCATCTTCTTTTAAGCTTCCTAAATTTTTAAGTGTTGTTTCCAATTTATCTTCAACTTTTGATAAATTAACAGCTACTAATTCACATTCATTACTCAATTTTGAATATGGCATAACTTTTGATAAAGATCTATCATTTATTAGTTTAAAACTATCTTTCACAGTAATTAGTTCTTTATTAAGTTCATCAATTACTTTAATTTCATCATCACTTAAATCGTAAGTATCTTTAATATTATCAATCTCTGCATATAAATTTCTAATAATTGAACTTACTTTACTAATTCTTTCATTAATATTAATTATTCCTCTTTCATATTCTTTTTTTCCTCTTTTTTCAGAGTCAAAGTCACTATATAGTCCTTCATAATAATCAATTAGTGTCTTTAAATCAAATATAGAATCTTGTAAGTTTAAAACATAAAGTCTATCCATTATTTCATTTATTTTTTTATTAGTTTCTTCAATATTATAATCAATATTTAAATATTCTAAATTATAGCCATCTCTGGTCATTCTTGTACTTACATTTTTAATATCTTTCATCTTCTTTGGCAATACCATTTTAGCCATAAGTACAATTGTTGGGGCTTCTTCTATTACAATACTAATATTGTTTATCATATCATCTAATGCTTTTACTATTTTGCCTAGTTCTTCATATTCTTTATTTTGAACTGCTACTTCAAACGCACTAAATAACTTATTTATATTTTCAAATTGTAATTCTATTCTAGAAGATACATCTTGATAATCATTTTTATTTTTATTATATTTAAATACAACTTCTCTATAAATACTTTTAAGTTTGGTAATTGCTTCTCTATTTCTATCTTCACTTTCAGTTAAATCTTTAATCTCGCCTAATAATTTAATTGATTTTGCTTTAACATGAAAAATATCTTTTTCAGCCTTTGTTAATGATTCAAACGCTTTTTCATAATCATTTTCTACCATCTTTGTTTCAACTTCAATTAATTCATCAGTCAATATTGGCATATCTGTATTTTCAATTTCTTCAAATCTGGATTTCCAATCTTCTACTTCTTTTTCAGTTTTTTTATTATTTGCTAATTTTTCTGCTTTAGCTAATTCACTTTTAAGAATAGATGAAATTATCATATTTTTTTCAGTAGTTAATTTATCAATTGAAGATAATATAGATTTCTTCTTTTTGCTTTTGAAAATTGCTTTTATAACAAATGAAAGAATCACTATAGAAATAATTGATACTACGATTATTATAACTGTTACCTTATCCATACTATCCTCCTTATACATTTTACCACACTTATATATTTTTTTGTATATTTTTTAAAATTAATATATAAAAAAATCACAATGGTTAATTGTGATTTAGTTCTGTTTCATTACTCTTTTTATGCAATTTTTTTGTTTGTTTAATTGTTTTAGTGATAAATATCTTGAATTTATTTTTTGTAAATCTATTTCATCTAGTGAAATATCATTCATATCAGTTAATATAGCATATGCCACTCTTAGAAATTCATTGTCTATTGTTGCCTCATCTATTTGTGAATTTTGTTTTGAATAAACTAATACTTCTCCATGATTCATAGATTCTGTTGCAATATCTTCTCCATTAGAAATGCTCTTTCCACCTGGAAGTGGTACGCTTGGATAAGATACTTTTGATTTATTTTCTTTAAATGCAATCATTTCTTTTATTTGTTCTGTTATATACTCAATATATCTTTGCTTTCTTAGTTTTTCACTTTTACTTGAATATATTACATCTTCACTAAAACTTTCATCAAGCAATTCATCTAATAAATTTGACATTTCACGCTTTAATGATTTAGTGTTCACACTATATAAATCTTCAAAGTCTGGTATTTCACTATGAGCCATAATATAATCTATTAAAGCTTTGTTTTCTACCTTAATATACTCATCTTTTTCAAGATGAGATTTTCCATTTACTAATAAATCACTACACAAGTTTAATGTAAAATCATTATTGTTATACATAATATGTTCTACATCTCTCCCTTGAATATAACATTCTCCATTACTAATTATTTTCATAGTTAGCCTCCCTACTTAAGCATATATTATTTCTCACAAATATTATACAATACTCAAGATAATTTTCAAGAATATTTTTACATGTTTGCCTTTAGCGTTAATTTT